>JBBSQT010000048.1:0-10544 GCA_038243775.1 Actinomycetales bacterium
TCATGGGCGGGACGGGCGCCGCGGCCGGCCCCATGGCATGCAGGGCGCCGGTCAGGGCGATGTAGTTGATGTCGTGCCCGGCCTGCTGTGCCAGCGGACCGTCCTGGCCCCAGCCGGTCATGCGCCCATAGACCAGGCGCGGGTTGAGGGCCAGGCACTTTGCCGGGCCCAGGCCGAGCCGTTCGGTGGTGCCCGGCCGGAACCCCTCAAGGAACACGTCGGCCTGGGCGATTAGCCCGCGCACCCCGGCCAGGTCCGCCGGGTCCTTCAGGTTCGCCCGGACGGTGGTGCGGCCGCGCTGGAGGTGGGTGCCGACGTCGTACCCGCCCACCGGAGACGCCGGGCCAACCACCCGCACCACATCCGCCCCCAAATCCGCCAACATCATGGCGGCATGCGGGGCCGGCCCCATGGCGGAAAGTTCCACCACCTTCAATCCCTGCAATGGACCACCCACCAATAACTCCTACTTTCCCCGGGGCTGGGTTGCCGTGGGCTGGTTCTGCGCCGCGGCGTGGCTCGCACGCAGGTCACGCTTGAGAATCTTGCCCGCACCCGACATGGGCATGGCCTCGATGAATTCAAAACTGTGCGGGACCTTGTAGCTGGCAATGAGCCCGTTGCAGTGTGCAGCCAGGCCCTCCGCAGAAACGGTGCTCCCTGCTGCCAGAACCACGACGGCGTGGACGCGTTCGCCATACTTCTCATCCGGAACGCCGATGATCGCTGAGGATGCCACGTCAGGGTGCTTGCTCAGGGCGTTCTCCACCTCGGCCGAGTACACGTTCTCGCCGCCGCTGATGATCATGTCCTTGAGCCGGTCCACGACGTAGACGAAGCCCTCCTTGTCCATGTAGCCAAGATCGCCAGTGTGCAGCCAGCCGCCGCGGAGGGCTTCCGCGCTCGCCTCTGGGTTGTTCCAGTAACCCTTCATGACGTGGGCGCCCTTGCAACAAATCTCGCCCACCTCGCCGGGACGGATTTCCTTCCCGTCCAGGTCAAGGATGGCCACTTCGCAGTGCGGGGCGGCCCGGCCGCCCGAGCGCATGGAGTCACCGTCATGGTCGTCGGGCAGCAGCAGCGTAATGACAGGGGACGCCTCGGTTTGGCCATAAGCTTGGGTCAGGCGCACGCCGGGCAACCGTTCCTTGGTGCGGTTCAGCACGCCCTCGGAGATTGCGGAGCCGCCGTAGAGCACGCGCTTCATGGAGGAAAGATCGTAGTTGGCGGCGTCCGGGTGGTCCACCAGGATCTGAATCATGGTGGGCACCAGCAGCACGTCCGTGGGTTGGTGTTCCTCCATCGCCTTGAACACGCTGGTGGGTTCGAAGAACGGCACCATGACGTGAGTGCCACCCAGAATCGTCAGCCCGCACCAGGCGGCGAGGTCGGCCAGGTGGAACATGGGTGCCGCATGCAGCAGGACGCCACCGGCCTTCAGAAGTTCGCCGGTGGCAATGGTGCCCAGACCTGAGGTGACGAAGTTGGCGTGGCTGAGCATGACACCCTTGGGGAATCCGGTGGTGCCGCCGGTGTAGAAGATGCCGGCCAAATCGTCTCCGCTGCGGTAGGCATCGGGCACCGGGACATGGGCTGCGACCAGTTCCTCATAGGAGAGCATGCCCTCCGGGGTGGGCCCGTCACCGCAGTGGATCAGGGTGGTCAGACCCGGCGCCTTCTCCCGCAACAGCGGCGCCATCGGCACAAAGGCGTCATCAATCAGCAGCACATGCGTGTCCGAATCCGTCATGGAGTAGGCGATCCCGGCCGGGCTCCACCTGATGTTGACGGGATTCACGGCGGCCCCGGCCCACGGCACCGCCAACAGGTATTCGGCGAACCTATCCGTGTTCATCGACAACATGGCGACCCTGTCCCCCGCCTGCACACCCAAACTTTGCAGGGCACCGGCAAGGCGGGCGATCCGGTCGGCGTGCTCGACGAAGGTCCGCCGGCGGTCCTTGTAAATGGTGGCCGTGGCGTTGGGTGTTGCCTGCAGGGAACGGTGCAACCCTTGGGTGAGGTACATGAAAAGCTCCTTTGAAAAAATCGACGCTGACTCTTAGTGCGGAATTTTCAACTGCATTTGTGGCTCTATTTTCCGGTAAACACGCCCGGGCGGCCTTCGCCCATCGCCGCGACGGCCTCGAGCAGGTCCTCGCTGTGCAGGAACGAGGAGTTCCACAGCGCCACGTGGCGCAGCCCTCGGGCTACTTCTTCCTCGCGGCCTTCGTTGAGCACGGCCTTGGTGCCTGCCACCGCCAGCGGGGAGTTTGCCGCCATCTCCCCCGCCATCTCCAGCGCCGCCGCCATGAGCGCGTCCGGGTCGGCGTGCACGTGGTTAACCAGGCCGATCCTTTCCGCCCGTGCCGCGTCAATGTCCTTGGCCGTCAGCGCCAGTTCGCGCAGCGTCCCCTCGCCGATGATGCCACGCAGGCGCTGCAGGCTTCCGACGTCGGCCACGATGGCCAGGCGGGCCTCGCGGATGCTGAACTTCGCCTCCGCCGAGGCAAGGCGCACGTCCGCGGCGCTGATCAGGTCCACGCCGCCGCCGATGCACCAGCCGGACACCGCCGCGATAACGGGCTTGCGGCAGGCGGCCACGGAGGTGACCCCGTCCTGCATGGACCGGATGGCGGCAAGGAATTCGGCGCGCTCCACCGCCTGGGCCGTGCCGCCGGCACCGATCCGCCCCAGCCAGGAGCCCAGCACCTCCTGCACGTCAAGGCCCGTGCTGAAATGCGTGCCGGCACCGGCCAGCACGACGGCGCGCACGCCCTGATCCGCGTCGAGGGCCGCAAAAACGAGCGGCAGTTCGGCCCAGAAGGCGGTTCCCATCATGTTGCCGCGGCCGGGCCCCACCAGGCGCACGACGGCGACCCCCGGGTTGGGTGCCTGGTCAACCGTGAAAGCGCGCCAGGCTTGGGTGAAGGCGGGTCCGGCCGCTGCAACGCCGGGCATCAGTAGCTCCCGCCCTTTTCGGCCTTGGCCACCAGGGAGGCCGGGGGCGCGAAGTGCTCGCCATACCGGTCCGCCAGCTCACGCGAGCGGGCCACAAAGCCGGCCAGTCCGCCGTCGTACCCGTTCATGTACTGGACCACCCCGCCGGTCCAGCCGGGGAAGCCGATGCCCAGGATGGAGCCGATGTTGGCGTCCTCGATGCTGCGCAGCACGCCCTCGTCCAGGCATTTGACCGTCTCCAGCGCCTCGGCGAAGAGCATGCGCTCCTTCATGTCCTCGAACGGGATGGTGGTGGTGCCGCCGTAGTTTTCCCGCAGCCCCTCCCACAGGTTGGTGCGGTGGCCGTCGTCGTAGTTGTAGAAACCGGCGCCGCCGAGCTTGCCCTTGCGGCCAAAGTTGTCCACCATGGCGTCCACGACGTCGGCGCCGGGGTTGCGGCGGTACTTTTGGACGCTGGCGCCGTCCTGCAAGCCCAGCATGGTTTCCCTCTCGATCTTCTGCATGAGCGTGAGGTTCAGCTCGTCGGCCAGCTGCAGCGGTGCGGCCGGGTAGCCTGCCTGCAGTCCCGCCTGCTCGATCGACGGGGCGGAGATGCCCTCGCCCACCATGGCGAAGGCCTCGTTGACGAAGGTTCCGATCACCCGGGAGGTGAAGAAGCCGCGGGAATCGTTGACCACAATGGGGGTCTTGCGGATCTGCTGGGCAATGTCGAAGGCCTTGGCCAGGGTCTTCTCGGAGGTGTTCTTGCCGGCGATGATTTCCAGCAGCGGCATCTTCTCCACGGGTGAGAAGAAGTGCAGGCCAATGAAATTCGCCTGGTCCTTGACACCCTTGGCCAGCTCGGTGATGGGCAGGGTGGAGGTGTTGGAGCCCAGCACGGCACCCTCGCCGAGCAGGTCCTGGATCTCCGCGAACGCTGCCTGCTTGACGCCCACGTTTTCAAAGACCGCCTCGATGACCAGGTCGGCGCCGGCAACCTCCGCGGCGTCTGCCGTGGGGGTGATCTTGGCCAGCAGCGCGTCGGCCGCCTCCTGGGTTGACTGGCCCCGTGACACGGCCTTGTCGGTGAGGGCCTTCGAGTGGGACTTGCCGCGCTCGGCGGCCTCCAGGGAGACGTCCTTCAGCACCACGTCCATGCCGCCGCGGGCGCAGACGTAGGCGATGCCCGCCCCCATCATGCCGGCACCCAAAACAGCCACCTTCTTGGCCGTGTACTTCTCAAAGCCGGCCGGGCGGGAGCCGCCGGCGCTGATGTGGCCCATGTCGAAGAAGAACGCCTTGATCATGTTGGTGGAGACCTGGCTGGTCACGACCTCCACGAAGTAGCGCGATTCAATCTCCAGCGCCGCATCGAAATCCACCTGGGTGCTTTCCACGGCGGCGGCGAGGATGGCGCGGGGGGCCGGGTAATTGGCGCCCTTGAGCTGCTTGCGCAGGTTCGCCGGGAACGCCGGCAGGTTCGCGGCGAAGGCGGGGGTGGTGGGGGTGCCGCCGGGGATCCTGTACTTGGGCACATCCCAGGGCTGGACCGCCTCCGGGTTCGCCTTGATCCAGGCCTTGGCCGCGGGGATGAGCTCCTCCGCCGTGGCCACGACCTCATGGACCAGGCCCACTTCCAGGGCCTTGCGCGGCTTGTACCGCTGGCCCTGCAACAGCACCTTCATGGTGGCGTCGGCAACACCCATCAGGCGCACCGTGCGGACAATGCCGCCTCCGCCGGGCAGCAGCCCCAGGGTGACCTCCGGCAGGCCGATGACCGATCCGCGGGTGTCCGCGGCAATCCGGTGGTGGGCGGCCAGGGCAATTTCGAGGCCGCCGCCCAGGGCCGCGCCGTTGATCGCGGCGACGACGGGCTTGCCCAAGGTTTCCAGCGTGCGCAGCTGGGCCTTGATCTTTTGTCCCAGTTCGAAAATGCTTTGCGCATCCTCATGGGTGGCTGTGACGAGGTCCTTCAGCTCGCCTCCTGCGAAGAAGGTCTTCTTTGCCGAGGCAAGCACGACGCCGGTGATGCTCCCCTTCGCTGCCACGAGACGGTCCACGGCCTCCTGCATGGAGGCGATGTAGTCGCTGTTCATGGTGTTGGCCGACTGGTTGGGATCATCCAGTGTCAGGATGACGACGCCGTCGGAGTCCTGTTCCCAGCGGATGGTGTTGGTGTGCTGCACGTTTTCCTTACTCATCGTCGTTAGACCCTCTCAATTAAAGTTGCCACGCCCATGCCGCCGCCAATGCACAAGGTCACCACGGCCCTGCGCCCGCCGGTGCGTTCAAGCTCGTCCAGCACGGTGCCCAAAATCATGGCACCGGTGGCACCCAGCGGGTGGCCCATGGCAATGGCGCCGCCGTTCACGTTCAGCTTCCCATCCGGGATGCCCAGGTCCTTTTGGTATTTGAGCACCACGGAGGCGAACGCCTCGTTGATCTCAAACAGGTCAATGTCCGCCACGCTCAGCCCGGCTGTTTTCAACAGTTTTTCCGTTGCCGGGGTGGGACCGGTGAGCATGATGGTGGGGTCCGCACCCGAGGTGGCGGTGGCCACGATCCTTGCGCGCGGTGTCAGTCCCAGCTGCTGGCCCACCGCAGCGCTGCCCACCAAAACCAAGGCGGCGCCGTCGACAATTCCCGAGGAATTCGCAGCGGTGTGGACGTGGTCTATCTTTTCCACGGCATGGAATTTTTGAAGTGCCACGGCGTCAAAGCCGCCGGCCTCGCCCATGGCCGCAAAGGCGGGGCGCAGGCCGGCCTGGCTCTCCGGGGTGGATTCGGGGCGCATGTGCTCGTCGTGGTCCAGGACGACCAGCCCGTTCTGGTCCCTGACGGGGATGACGGACTTGGCGAAGCGGCCCTCCTTCCACGCCTGGGCGGCCAGGCGTTGCGAGCGCACGGCGTACGCATCGACGTCGACCCTGTTGAAGCCCTCCATCGTGGCAATGAGGTCGGCACCAATACCTTGGGGCACGAAGTAGGTATCGTAGTTGGTGGCCGGATCCATCGCCCAGGCGCCGCCGTCGGACCCGATGGGCACGCGCGACATGGATTCCACGCCGCCGGCAATGACCAGCTGGTCCCAGCCGGAGCGGACCTTTTGCGCGGCCATGTTGACGGCCTCCAGCCCGGAGGCGCAGAAGCGGTTGATCTGCACCCCGCCCACCGTGTCCGGCAGGCCGGCGGCGATGACTGCGGTGCGGGCGATGACGGCGCCCTGATCGCCAATGGGTGAGACGACGCCGAGGATCAGGTCATCGATGAGGTTCTCGTCCAGGCCCGGGTGGCGAACCCGCAGCGCCTCGATCAGGCCCACCACGAGGTCTATCGGTTTCGTGCCGTGCAGTGATCCTTTTTTGCCGCGGCCGCGCGGGGTGCGGATCGCGTCATAGACATATGCTTCCGGTACAACTTGTTCGCTCACGTGAGCTTCCCTTCCATGGTCATCCGGGCCGCAGCATGCGGGCGGACGGTTGGCAGAACTGTTGGTGGTTGTTGCTGGTGATGCTTCAGCGGGGCCGCATCAGAGGGATCGGGCGATAAGTTCCTTCATGACCTCATTCGCTCCGGCGAGCACGCGCAGCACCCGGTTGTCGGTGTACATTCCCGCGATGGGGTATTCCATGCAGTAGCCGTAGCCGCCGAAAAGCTGCTGGCACCGGTCCACGACCTCGGCGGTCCTGTCGGTGACCCAGTACTTGGCCATCGACGCCGTGGCGGCGTCGAGCCCGCCGTCGACGTGCTTGGTGATGCAGGCATCCAGGAAAACCCGGTTGACCTGGGTGATCGTGGCGCATTCGGCGAGTTCAAAGCGGGTGTTTTGCAACTCAAACAGCGGTTGGCCGAAGGCTTCGCGGTTCTTGGTGTAGTCAATGGCCGCAGCCACCGCCGCCTCGCTGATGGCCTGGGCGAGGATGGCGGTGATGAGGCGTTCCTGGGGCAGTTGCTTCATGAGCTGGTGGAAGCCCCTGCCCTCTTCCCCGCCGAGAATGTTGGTGGCGGGCACGCGCAGGTTGTCGAAGAACAGCTCCGAGGTGTCCTGGCCCTTGAGCCCGATCTTGTCCAGATTGCGGCCGCGCGTGAAACCGGGGGTGTCGCCGTCGACCTCGGCAACCAGCAGCGAGATGCCCTTGGCGCCCAGGCCCGTGTCTGTTTTCACGGCGATGATCACCAGGTCGCAGAGCTGGCCGTTGGAGATGAAAATTTTGGAGCCGGTGACCACGTAATCGTCCCCGTCGCGCACGGCCCGGGTGGTGATGGCCTGCAGGTCTGATCCGGTGCCGGGTTCGGTCATGGCGATGGCGCCCACCCATTCCCCGCTGCACAGCCGGGACAGCCAGTTCAGCTTTTGTTCTTCCGAAGCGTAGGCCAGCAGGTAGTGCGCCACGATGCCCTCGGTGACGGCAAAGCCCATGCTGCTTGCGCCCACCGCCGTTTGTTCCTGCAGCAGCAGTGCCAGGTTGGCGAAGGTGCCGCCTCCGCCGCCGTACTCCTCGGGGATGGACATGCCCATGAGGCCAAGCTCCCCGGCCCTGGCATAGCGCTCCTTGTCAGGGAAGCCCTGGGCCTGGAACTTCTCTTCAAGCGGGGCCACCTCCTGGGTGAAAAAGTCCTTCAGCAGGGACTTTACATCGAGCAGATCTTCATCGAGCCACCCGGAAGGAAACTGAGTTGTTGACATACCGCCAATAATGCAGAACTATTGACACCGTGTCAATAGTTGATGCGAGTCTTTAGTTTCCGCCCTTGAAAGCGATGACCATGAGCGTTGAGATTTCCACCCCCTATTCCGCCATCACGTACACCGTCGCCGAGCGCATCGCCACGGTTTCGTTGAACCGCCCTGAGGCCCGCAACGGCTACACGCTGACCATGGCGCATGAGCTCGAGCACGCCTTCCTGTCCGCCGACGCCGACCCCGATGTGCAGGTGGTGGTCTTCACCTCCGTGGGCAGGGACTTCTCCGTGGGGGCAGACCTCAGCGGCGGCGGCTTTGACGTGAGCGATTCCGCCGCCGGCTGGCAGGAACCGGCCGGGCGCAGCTCCAAGACAATCTTCGGAATGAACAAGCCCGTCATCGCCGCCCTGCGCGGGGTGTGCGTGGGCGGCGGGCTGACCATCACCCTCTCCTGCGACTTCCGCCTGGCCTCCACCGACTCCCGCTTCGCCCTCCCCTTCAGCCGCCGCGGCATCTTCCCCGAGGGGGCCTCCGTCTGGTACCTGCCGCGCCTGGTGGGGGCGACCAAGGCCGCCGACTGGATGCTGACGGGCCGCCTTTTCGACGCGCAGGAGGCGCTCGACGCCGGACTTGTCACCTCTGTGCACGAACCCGAGGCGGTGCTGGAGGCCGCCTGCGAACTGGCCCGGGACATCATTGCCAACACCTCGGAAGTCTCCACGGCCGTCATCAAGCAGATGCTGAACCGGCTCAGCAGCCTGGACTCCCCCATCCCCGTCCACGCCCTTGACTCGAAGCTGATCGCCGGGCTGCCCGCACACGCGGACGCTGTTGAAGGGGTGAAGTCATTCCTCGAAAAGCGGCCGCCGCACTTCCCCCTGTCGCTGCCGGGCGACCTGCCGCAGTGGCTGCCTTGGGTGGAAACCGAATGACACCATGAACCCCTCAGAAACAGCCGAGCCGCGCCGGCAGCGCCTTAACCCGGACGAACGGCGCCAGCAGATCTTTGGGTGCGCCCAAAAACTGTTCAATGAGCGCCCGTACGAGGAGGTTTCCACCACGGACATTGCTGCGGCGGCGGGGGTGGCGCGCGGGTTGATCAACCACTATTTCAACAACAAGCGCGAACTGTACCTGGAGGTCATCAAGGTCAGTTCCACGGTGTCCGAGGTGGCCGTGGCCCGGCTGCCGGAGGGCTCGCTGCATGAGCGCATCGACCTGGCCGTGGTCTGGTTCCTGGACTCGCTGGAGCAGTCGGGATCATCCTGGCTGGCGCTGGGATCCGGGGGCATGGGGCGCGACCCCGACCTGGAGAAGATCCTGATCGCGGCGGAAAACGAGTCCATCGAACTGCTGATTGAGGCCTGCGGGCTCTCCGGGCTCGGCAAAGACCGGGAACAGGTTCGGGCCATGTTCCGGGTCTATGCCCAGCTGGCCCGCAGCGGGGCGCGCGAGTGGCTGTTGCGCAGGACGCTTACCCGCCCGCAGGTGCACACCCTGCTGGCCAGCACCCTGCTGGTGATCGTGAAGGAAGCCGTCCCAACCATCTGACTCCCAGACGCGGCACCCCCTTCCGCCCTGTCTAACTCAACGCGGCACCACCTTCCGGCCTGTTTCACCGATCGCTCTCCAGAAAGATGGTGCAGCGATCGTCAATAGTGCCCGGAAGGTGGTGCAGCGATCGCCATTAATGCCCGGAAGGTGGTGCAGCGATGGGGGACGGGAGGGCGGCTGGCTCAGGGGTCCACATAGAGATCGATCATCAGCTCCGCCGACGGGTCCACGGCGTAGCCGGAAAAATCGGCCATGCCCCGTTCACGCAGCAGATCCTCATCGATGATCGTCCGCCCTGTCAACTCCCGGCTGTCGGTGGTGAGGATGGCGTGCGCGGCGTCGGCCACGATGGCCGGGTGCCGCGAGCGCCGGATCATCTTCTCCCCGCCCAGGAGGTTGGCAACGGCCGCCGTGGCTATCGTGGTGCGCGGCCACAGCGCATTGGAGGCCACACCCTGTTTCGCAAACTCGGCGGCAAACCCAAGCGCCGTCAGCGTCATGCCGTACTTCGCCAGGGTGTAGGCCGGGTTCGCACCGAGCCACTTCGGGGACATGTTCAGCGGCGGGCTGAGCGTGAGGATGTGCGGATTCGCCGCCTCCAGCAGGTGCGGCAGTGCGGCCTTGGACAGCATGAAGGAGCCCCTGACGTTGACGTCCTGCATCAGGTCGTAGCGCTTGGGTGAAATTTCCACGGTTCCGCCCAGGGAGATGACGCTGGCATTGTTGAGCACAATGTCGATCCCGCCAAACCGTTCCACCGCCTGCACCACGGCAGTGGCGATGGTGTCATCGTCGCGGACGTCGCCCACCACGGCGAGAACCTTCCCGCCCGCCGCCTCGATGGCTGCAGCGGCGGTGTGGATGGTGCCCTCCAGGCGGGGGTCCGGGGTGTCGGTCTTGGCGATCAGCACCACGTTGGCCCCGTCCCGGGCAGCCCGCTCGGCAATCGCCAGGCCGATGCCGCGCGAACCGCCCGACATGAGCAGGGTTTTCCCCGCAAGGCTCCCCTGCGCGGAGGGGACGGACGCACCCAAGGCGCCCTCCGCCGTCGTGCTTCCCCCACTGCCGATGCTTCCCAAGTTCTCAGATCCTTCGGTCATGACCCCTCCAGTACGGTTCGCGCAGATCGCGCTTCAAGATTTTCCCCGCCGCGTTGCGGGGCAGTTCGTCCACAGAATCCACCGAGGTGCGGCACTGGCAGCGGGCCAGGCGCTCCCGGCAGAAGGCGATGATGTCCGCTTCCTCCACTGTACTGCCCGGCGCACGCACCACAACCGCCTTGACGGTCTCCGCCCACTTGGGGCCCGCCACGCCCATGAGAATCCCCTCCGCCACCTCGGCATGCGCCATGAGCGCGGCCGTGGCA
>JBBSQT010000049.1:0-10402 GCA_038243775.1 Actinomycetales bacterium
CTGTTGTTTTACCCCCTGGGATTTGTTGCCGTGACCACCCTGTTCGCCTGTGTCGGCGTGTGGGAAGTGTCCCGGGCCATTGCCGGGAAGGGCATCACGGCCCCTCTCACCCCCATCATGGTGGGAGCCTTGGCCATGCCGGCCTCAGCCTATCTGGCCGGCAGTGAGGGCCTGCTTTTCGCACTCGCAGCCAGCGCGGTCGCGGCGGTCCTGTGGCGGTCGCTGGACCCTGCGCCTGGCGCCATCAAAAGCATCCTGGCCGGCCTGTTCTCGCTCATGTGGATCCCGTTCCTGCTGAGCTTCGTGTTCCTCATGATTCGCGGGGAACAAGGCCCAACCACGGGACTGACCCTGGATTTGTCCGACGTGAACCCAGGCGTGGTTCAGGTCATGATCATGTTGTTGCTGGTGGTCGCCAACGACACCTTCGGCTACCTGGTGGGTGTGCTGTTCGGCAAACACCCCATGGCACCAAAGATCAGTCCCAAAAAGTCGTGGGAAGGATTCGCCGGGTCACTCGGAGGAGCAATGCTCGTGGCCATTCCGGCTACTGTTTTCTTCCTGGACCAGCACTGGTGGGTGGGCTTTGCCCTGGCCATTGGTATGGTCTGTGCAGGCACTGGCGGAGATTTCGCGGAGTCCATGGTCAAACGTGAGCTGGGCGTGAAAGACATGAGCAACTTGCTCCCGGGCCATGGCGGCGTCATGGACAGGCTTGATTCAATTTTGTTCGCTGCACCGGTGGCCTACGCCATCTTTACTGTCTTGGGCCGGTTCTAGCGCTTATCCCACCCTGTGGCGGCCCTGGTGAACCCTGTAGAGAAACGCACAAGGAATGACTGTGACAATCGAAGAGAAGCACCAGACCAACTCGAAGTTCACATTGGTTGGTCCCAAGGAAATTGGTTACAACGTCAAGCAGGTAGACGTCTTTCTTGAGCATGCCCGCGCCTATTGCCTCAATTCCGACACCGGCGGCAAGCACATGACCAGCCACGATGTGCGGACCGCAGCTTTTGAGCCGGCCAAGGGTGGCTACAGTGCCCAGGCAGTTGATGCGGCCATGGACCGGATCGAAGATGAATTCGTGCTGCGCGAAAAGGAGCTCATGATCGCCGCGGATGGCGAAAAGGCCTGGACGATGAAGATCGGAAAGATGGCCTCCGTGCTGCGCGCCCGGCTGCACCGCCCCGACGGCGAACGCTTCCGCCGATCCAGCAAACGCCATGCCCAGAGCTACAGCGTGGAAGACGTCGATGTCCTGTGCCGCGAGCTTCTTGTCTACATCGAGAACAACGGGGAACTGAGCGTTGACGGGGATCTGAGCGTTGACGTGGTGCGCAGGGCTGTCTTTGCGCCCGCAGTGGGCCCTGAAGGGTACGAGGAAAGCCAGGTGGATGCCTTCCTGGACCGGGTGGTTGAACTCATGGCAGCAATAGACCCCAGAGCTGGGAAGTAGCTCCCGACCCGGCCGGCAGGCTGCCCGGCTAGTTTGCGTTGCGCGGAGCGTCCACAGCCAGCGGGCGTTCGGGCACATGCAGCTTCGTCATGAACCGGGACACGCCGGGGCTGCGGCGCGCCTTGGTGGCTTTGGAGACCACAATCGTGACGAGGAAAGCCACCGGCACCGTCCACACGGCTGGTTGCGTCAGCACCTCGCGCCACGCCGATTCGCTGCCCATCTGTGAGCCCCAGAGGATGGCCGTCCCGCACAGCAGGCCGCCGCTGAGCATCCCCGCCACTGCACCAACGTCCGTCAGCCCGCGCCACCAGATTCCCAGCAGCAACAGCGGACAAATTGTTGACGCCGTGAAGGCAAAGACGAGGCCCACGCTGCCCGCCAGCGCCAGTGAATCCGTCATCAACGCGACCCCATAGGGTACGACGGCGGCGATGACGGCGGCAATGCGAAACCCCTTGACGCTGCCCCCGAGCAGGTCCTGGCTGATCACCCCGGCCAGTGAAACCACCAGCCCGGACGTGGTGGAGAGGAAGGCGGCAAAGGCGCCCGCCACCACCAGCGCCGAGAGGATGTTGCCGCCCCACCCGCCGATCAGTGCCCCGGGCAGCAACAGGACGGTGGCATCCGGGTAGCCGCTGGCAGCAAGTTCGGGCAGGAACACCCTCCCCACCACGCCGTAAAACGTGGGGAAAATGTAATAGATGGAGAGCAGCCCCAGAACTATCAGGGTCGTGCGGCGGGCCGCTGCGCCGTCGGGGTTGGTGTAAAAGCGGACCAGCACGTGCGGCAGGCCCAGCGTTCCGAACAGCAGGGCGACCATGAGGGAAAGCGTACGGTACGTGGAGTCGGCCGTGATGGGGTTGGCGGGCGGGAAAAATTCGGCGCCGGAGGCCGCCGCGGACGCCGGACCGGGACCGGAAAAACCTGTCACCATGAGCAGGATGAAGACGGCAGGCACTGCCAGGGCGGTGAGCTTGAGCCAATACTGGAACGCCTGCACGAACGTGATGGAGCGCATGCCGCCGGTCACCACCGTGAGGCACACGACGACGACCACCACGCCGCCGCCCACCCACGAGGGCAGCCCCGTGGTGGTGCGGATGGTCAGGGCGGCGCCGTGCAGTTGCGGGACGATGTAAAACCAGCCCACCACCACCACCAGCACACTGGTGACGTAGCGGGCGGTGGCGGATTCCAGCCGGGCCTCGGCAAAGTCGGGGATGGTGTACGCGCCGGAGCGGCGCAGGGGAGCGGCCACAAAGAAGAGCAGCAGCAGGTAGCCGGCCGTGTAACCGATCGGAAACCAGAGCGCATCGATTCCGGTGATGACCACGAGCCCTGCGATGCCCAGATAGCTGGCGGCGGAAAGGTATTCCCCGCCGATCGCCGAAGCGTTCCACCACGGGCGCACGGTGCGTGAGGCGACATAGAAGTCGCTCGTGGTCCGGGAGATGCGCAGCCCATAAAAGCCGATGACGGTGGTGGCAAGGGACACCAGAATAACCGCGGTGTAGCCAATGGCCGGGGTCACTTCTCGTCC
Source organism: Actinomycetales bacterium (assembly GCA_038243775.1). Classification (GTDB taxonomy): domain Bacteria; phylum Actinomycetota; class Actinomycetes; order Actinomycetales; family Micrococcaceae; genus Specibacter. Next base: position 3,003 of record JBBSQT010000049.1, read on the forward strand.
ACCAGGTCCCGGTACTGGTTTTCATTCTTGGTGGCGGCCCGCACATACAGCCACGCGCAGGCGCCCATGATGGGGTACACGCCCACCCCCAGAATGAGCCAGGGCACCGGGATGCCGAGTATGCGCCAATCGGTGAACAGGGGAATCCAACGCACCAGGCCCCAACACAGCAGCAGGGAAGCCATGAACCCGGCAGTGACCACCAGTGCCAGGCGCAATTGTGAACGGATCAACGAGCGCACCATGACCTCGCCCACGGCAGACTGCTGCGCCACTTCGTCGGAAACGCTGGTGCGCTGGAGGATGCGGCGGGCCTGCGCCCGCGGTGCCGAAACCCGGACACGGCCCTCCGCCGGCGGACGGCTGGGACCGATGCTCACGAAGAGGGCCGAACCCTTGTGGCCTGCAAATGCTCCCGCAGCACCGGCACATGCCGGCGGCTGACGGGCAGCACCGCACTGCCCACCGAAACCGTGGGCTTGGCCGCACTGAGCTTCAAAGCGGTGACAAACTGCATGCAGACAAGGTAGGAGCGGTGGATCCGCAGGAAACCCGCGCCGGCCCAGCGCTGTTCCAGGTCGGCCAGCGGGACACGGATCAAGTAGCTGGCCTCCGCCGTGTGCAGGCGGGCATAGTCGCCCTGTGCCTGCACAAATTTCACCTCGTCCAGGCGGATGATCCGGCTGATCCCGCCCTGGTCGACGGTGATCATTTCAACATCGTCGGCAGCGGCCGGGTGCGCCACCAGTTCCACCACCCGGTCCACTGTCCGGGTCAAGCGTTCCGTGCGCAGCGGCTTGAGCAAATAGTCGACGGCGGCGAGCTCGAAAGCCTCCAGGGCGCGGTCGTCGTCGGCCGTCACAAACACCACCACGGGAGGGTTGGGGAGCCGGCCAATGACCCCGGCCAGTTCCAGGCCGGACAGGCCCGGCATGTGGATGTCCAGGAACGCCGCATCGACGGTGTGGGTGGACAGCAGCTCCAGCGCCTCGGAACCGCTCATGGCCCGGTGGATCGTGCCGATGCGGGGGTCCCGCCCCAGCAGAAACGCCAATTCAGCGACGGCGGGCAGCTCGTCGTCGGCGACAAGGACGTTGATCATGGGCTCAATCCTAGCCGCCAAGGGCCCTGGCCAGGCGAAGCGGTGCTGGCGGAACGGGAAGCACACTCCTTGTCTGTCTGTTCGCACTGTGTTTGGATGGCTGGATGATGAATCGATCCGCCCGGGAACTGTGGCAGGCAGTCCATCACGAGCGCCACATGCTGGTTGCGGACTTGGAGAGCCTGCGGCCCGAGCAGTGGCGCACAGCTTCGCTCTGCCCCGGGTGGGACGTGCACGATGTCCTGGCCCACCTGGTTGACACGGCCAAGACAACCCGCCTGGGCTTCATCCGGCGCATGGTGGCCGCACGATTCGATTTCGACAACGACAATGCCTCGGGTGTTGCGCGGGAGAAAGCCACAGACCCGCAGGAAACTCTCGCCGGGTTGCGTGCGGTGATGCTGCGCACCTCAACCCCGCCAGTGGCCTTGGCCACTCGATTGGTGGAGGCATTTGTCCATGGCGAGGACATCCGCCGCCCACTGGGGTTGGTTCGCCAGTACCCGCCAGTCCACGTCGCCACAGCGCTGGCCCATCAGCTGAAGACCTCGGTAATGATGGGAGGTGGAAGGGAACGGGCAGAGGGGTGGCACCTGACGGCCACGGACGTTGCAGCCGATCATGGTGCCGGGTTCACGCAGGGGACAGGCTCCGAGGTTCGGGGCAGCGCGATCGCGCTTCTGCTGGCCGTTTCCGGTCGCCCCGCAACGGCCCACGCACTGGGCGGTTCAGGGGCTGCGGCATTCGCTGACAGGCTTGAACACCTGCGGGAACGAGATGGGGCTTGACTGGTCCGCACCACAGTCAGGCATCATGTCCCGGCTGGTTCTTGGGCACCGTCATGGTGATCAGCATCCCGTGCCCCACCCCTGTGTCGATGGTGAGGCCGTGGTCGTCCCCATAGACCTGCCGCAGCCGGGCATCGACGTTGCGCAGGCCAACATGGGTCCCGTCCTGGCGGCCGGCCAACACCAGGCGCAGCTGCTCCGGGTCCATCCCCACGCCGTCGTCCTCAATGGTCACCTCCGTGTACGAGCCCAAATCGCGGGCCCCGATCTGCACCAGCCCCCTGCCAACCTTGGCCTCCAGCCCGTGCCGCACCGCGTTCTCCACGAGCGGCTGCAGGCTCAGGAACGGGATCACGGTGCTGAGCACCTCCGGGGCAATCTGGAGGCTGACCTGCAGCCTGTCCCCGAACCGCGCATTCTCCAGCAGCAGGTAGCGGTCAATGCAGCGCAGCTCCTCGGCGAGGGTGGTGAAATCCCCGTGCCGGCGGAAGGAATAGCGCGTGAAATCGGCAAACTCGACCACCAGGTCCCGGGCCCGCTGCGGATCGGTGTTGATGAACGAGGCAATCGCGTTGAGCGAGTTGTAAATGAAATGCGGGCTGATCTGGGCGCGCAGGGCACGCACCTCCGCCTCCGCCAGCAGCGTGCGGGAGGAACTGAGCTCGGCCAGTTCCAGCTGCGCGGACACCCAGGCGGCCACCTCATTCGTGGCGCGCACCAGCCCCGCAGTGGGCGACTTCGATAAGATGATCACCGTCCCCACAGCCCGCGAATCCACCTTCAGCGGGCAGATCACCGCGGCCTTCAGCTCCCCGTCCAGCGGCAGGCCCAGCGACTCGCGCAAGGACCGGTCCAGGGTGGCCACCTGGGTGCGGCCGTTGCTCAGTGACTTCGCTGCCAGGGCCATGACGACGTCGGAGCCGGGCTCCCGGGCTGCGGTGCCTGCCCCGTCCCAGGCCAGGAGACGGGCGCCGTCGGTCATGGCAAAGGCGGCACAGTTGAGCAGCGTGCGCAACTGCCTGCTCGCTTTCAGGGCGCCGGCCGGTTCCAGCCCGTCACGCAGCTGCTCACCGGCGGCTGCCGCAGAATGCAACGCCGCAAAGGTGGCATGCTCGGCCTCGGTGCCCAGCTCACGGTAGGAGCGGGAGAGCCGAAAACCCACCAGGGCCACCACGGCGACGGCGGCCGTGACAGCTGCGACGGCGATGACCAGCAGGAGCGTGGAATCGCTCAGAACAGGAGAGGGCATGTTCCCAAGGGTAACCGGCCCTGGCCGCAGCGTGCCGCGAGGGGAAAACTGCCGTTCGGCGCAGGCCGGCGGCCGTTCACCGCGGCATCGTCCGCAGGGGCGAAAATGTGGGGTGGAACACCTCATAGTGAAAGGGATCACATCACTTGAGGAGGAATCATGGGTAATTCTGCCCACGCTCGTGTTGAAGGCCCGGTGGACTTCGTTGCGGAACAGAACTCGGAAGAGTTCCAGCATCTGCGCAAGTCACACCGCAGCTTTGTTTTCCCGGTGGCCGTTGGCTTCCTGGTCTGGTATTTCGCCTACGTCCTGTTGGCCGCCTACGCCCATGATTTCATGTCCATCAAGGTGTGGGGCAGCATCAACATCGGCCTGCTCTTCGGGCTGCTGCAATTCGTCTCCACCTTTGGCATCACCACCTGGTACGTCATGTACGCCAACCGCAAGCTTGACCCCCAGGCCGCGGCCATCCGCCAGCGCCTGGAAAAGCAGATCGGCTCAGCCACAGAAACCCAGGCCACCGGCACCTCCGCCCCCAAGCCCAAGCCCAAGGAAGAGGTTAACCCGTGAGCCTGTCCTCCGCCCTCCTCAATGTTGCACCGCTGGCAAAGTCCCTCGGTGAACAAACCAAGGAAAATTCCTGGATCAACATTTTGATCTTCATCGGCTTCGTCGCCGTCACCATGGTGGTTGTGTTCCGGGCCAGCCGGAACAACAAAACCGCCGCCGATTATTACGCCGCCGGCCGTTCCTTCTCCGGCGGCCAAAACGGCACCGCCATCGCCGGCGACTACCTCTCCGCCGCATCCTTTTTGGGCATCACCGGCGCCATCGCCGTCAACGGCTACGACGGATTCCTGTACTCCATCGGCTTCCTCGTCGCCTGGCTTGTCGCGCTGCTGCTCGTGGCTGAACTGCTGCGCAACACCGGCAAGTTCACCATGGCGGACGTCCTCTCCTTCCGCCTGAAGCAGCGCCCCGTGCGCATTGCCGCAGCCACCACCACCCTGGTGGTCTGTTTCTTCTACCTGCTGGCCCAAATGGCCGGTGCCGGCGGCCTGGTGTCGCTGCTGCTCGGCCTGGACAACTCCAACAAGGCCGGCCAGAACATTGTGATCGCCGTTGTTGGCGTGCTCATGATCGTGTACGTGCTGATCGGTGGCATGAAGGGCACCACCTGGGTGCAGATCATCAAGGCATTCCTGCTGATCATCGGCGCGGCCATCATGACCATCATCGTTTTGGCCATGCACGGCTTCAACCTCTCCACCCTCATGGACGCTGCCGTGCAGACCTCCATCAACGAAGGCGGTGTGGGCGAGGCGCTGCTGAACCCGGGCGCCCAGTACGGCAAGGCCCCGCTTGACTTCGTCTCCCTGGCCCTTGCCCTGGTCTTGGGCACCGCCGCCCTGCCGCACGTGCTCATGCGCTTCTACACGGTCCCCACTGCCAAGGAAGCCCGCAAGTCCGTGGTCTGGGCCATCTGGCTCATCGGTGCCTTCTACGTCTTCACCCTGGTCCTGGGCTACGGTGCCGGGGCACTCATTGGCAAGGACGCCATCCTGGCAGCCCCAGGCGGCGTGAACGCCGCGGCCCCGCTGCTGGCCTTCGTCATTGGCGGGCCCCTGCTGCTCGGCTTCATCTCCGCCGTCGCCTTCGCCACCATCCTGGCAGTTGTTGCCGGTTTGACCATCACGGCAGCGGCATCCTTCGCGCACGACATCTACTCCAACGTGATCGTCAAGGGCGAGCCCAAACCGGAAATGGAAGTCAAGGTAGCCCGGCGCACAGTCATCGTGATCGGCCTGGTCGCCATCGGCGGCGGCATCCTGGCCAACGGGCAGAACATCGCCTTCTTGGTTGCCCTGGCCTTCGCAGTGGCAGCCTCCGCGAACCTGCCCACCATCGTCTACTCGCTGTTCTGGAAGAAGTTCACCACCCAGGGCGCACTCTGGAGCATGTACGGCGGCCTCGCTGCGGCCATCCTCCTGATTACGTTCTCACCCGTGGTTTCCGGCAGCCCCACCGCGATGTTCCACGGCGCCGACTTCTCCTGGTTCCCGCTGGCCAACCCCGGCATCATCTCCATCCCGCTGGCGTTCTTCCTCGGCTGGTTGGGCACGGTCCTGGACAAGAACACCGAGAACCCGCGCATCCAGGCCGAGATGGAGGTCCGCTCCCTGACCGGCATCGGCGCCGAAAAGGCCGCCGACCACTAGGCAGCTTCTCACCGCACGTTACTTGTTGGGCAGGCCCCGGAATTCGCTTCCCGGGGCCTGCGCCGTGTTCCGGGCCGGGTGCCGGTGAACGTGCGACGGGGCTGCCGGAGATGGGGGCATTTGGCGTGCAGCTCCGACTGGTGAACCAGGTCCTGGTTCCTGCCCCGTGGACGCTAGTGGTGGTGGCCCTGCTCCTTGAGCTGTTGCAGCTGCTGCGGCACCGCGGGGACCTGGTGGGTGCCGCCGTGTCCGGAATGCGGCACGGCAAGGTCTCCGGCCGCAGATGCGGCCATGCCCAGCGTGGTAACGCCGGCAACCAGCAAGGACGCCGCGAAAAGGACGCCAAGCACGGCCGCCGCAGAATGCCCCGTGGCGGAACCCGGGGATGGGTCCCGCCGCAATGCGGCGTTGCTGCGCCAGCCGACGGCTGCGATGACCGCGAGCTCCAGGGTGAGCAGTGACGCCAGCGTCACATCAAGGGTGCGTCCGGATTCCGGCATGCGCCACAAGCCTTCCAACAGCACGGCAAGGTGCACCCCTGCGGCCACGCCCACCACGCGAAGCACGGCTGCGGGGTGCGGCAGGACCCCGCGGCGGAACGCTGCGAGCGCGTACAACAAGGCGGCCAGGCAATAGGCGGCGGACACTGCACCGGCAGGCCACGCCAGTGCACTGCCCGGTCCGGCCACCACGTCACCGACTCCGGTGCCGAGGCCGCCACCGCCGGCAGCACCGCCACCAGGCAGAGTCAACAGGCTCGAGGCGGCGGCGGCAGCCAGTGCGGCTACACCCAGCAGGACCACGGCGACGGCGGTCGCCGACACATCAACTGCGCGCCGGTCGGCAGGGGCAACCGTCAACGATCCGGGTTTGCTGGCCTGCTCAGCCGCGCGGGTGAAATCCTGCGCTGCCGCGCGGGTGGAATCCTGCGCAGCCGCGCGGTGCTGAAGCGTTGCCATGTTCAGGCCGTGCGGACAGCGGCCGCGCGGTCCTGGGAGAAGCCAACAGCCAAGAGCACCAGCGCGCTGCCCAGGTGCAGGACGTTGTCCGCCCCGTTGAGGGCAATGATGTTCAAGGCGGTGCCGGGCAGGAACAATCCGGCAATCCCCACCAGCAGGTACACCGTGCCCACCGTGGAATTCACCGTCTTGGCCGCCGTGACTGATGACAGGCCAGCCAGCAGCAGTGCCGCACCGATGGCCACGTGGATGACATTGTGCAGTGGGTTGACCTCAAAGATGATCAAGTTCCGTCCCTCGGTGGCGAAGAATCCAACGCCGCTGGTGACGTAAAATCCCACAATGCCCACCAGCAGGTAAACAACGCCGAAAACGGTGGCCAGCAATCTATTGGGTGAAGTGCGCATGATGATTGGTCCTTTCCTGATGGCGCGTCAGCTGGTGGCGCGCCGTGTCCTGACACGGTTCCGGATGAACCCGTGCCAGTGCTTCGGAGCCGCCAAGAGGATCGGATTGGGTGCCTGAAGAACTATTTTCCGCGCCGTGTGTGCTGCTGTCGCTCGAGCAGGGGTGACATGCGGAAAGGAACCACCTCATTCATGGCCAGGGAGGTTTCGGTGCGCTCGACGCCGTCGCACGCCAGGATCTTGCCGTTGATGCGGAACAAATCCTCGGCTCCGGTGCACACCACGCGCACCAGCAGATCCGCCCTGCCGCTGAGGCCGTGGGCCTCAATCACCTCCGGGATGCCGGCCAGGGCCGTGCCCAGCTGGGTGAGCTTCTTCTGTTGTACATGCACGAAAATAAAGGCGGTGAGCGGGTAGCCCAGGGGGACGGGGCTGATGCGGTGGTCAAAGGGCAGGAAGGCGTCGTTTTTCTCCAGCGCCGCCATCCTGGCCTGGACGGTGTTGCGTGAGAGCCCCAGCCGCTCGGCCATGGCCACCACTGTCTGGCGGGGATCCCTGACAAGGGCCAGAAGGATACGTGCGTCGGTTCCATCCAAAGTAGGCATAATGCGCAGAATAGCACGGTCAAGGGGTTCGCAGCAGTGCAGCGTGCTCAACTTTTACCGCCGACGTTGCC
>JBBSQT010000050.1:0-10327 GCA_038243775.1 Actinomycetales bacterium
ACGCGAGCCTGACCGTGGCCGCAGGACTTCTGGGCGTCATCACTTTCCTGACGCCAGTGGAGTGGGCCGGCAACCTGCGCAAGGCCAACCTGCTGGCGCAGAGCGAGTCCGCCCGCGCCGATGCCGTTCATGACGGCGCCCAGCAGCGCCTGCTTGCCGAGCGCAATGCCCATGACCTCGTGCTCGAACACGAACGCCAGCACCTGGCGAGGGAGCTCCACGACGTCATTTCGGCCCGACTCTCCGCCATCGCCCTGCAATCGGGCGCTGGTTTGCGCACCGCACAGGACGGGGCCGGCAGGGAACTCATGCGCCAGATCCGCAGCGAAAGCGTCTCCGGGCTGGACGAGCTGAACACCATGATCCACCTGCTGCACTCCGGCGAGTCGTCGGAGGCACCTGGCCGGCTGGCCGAGCTCGCACCCCTTGTCGAGTCACGCCGTGCCGCCGGACTGCTGGTGCATTTGGACAATGCCCTGGACGACGGCGGCCGTCACCTGCCGCTGCCCGTGCAGACCACGGCGTACCGGACTGTCTCCGAGTCGCTGTCCAATGCGGCCAAACATGCCCCCGGGGAGCCGGTGGCGATTTCAGTTGCGGCGGTCCCCGGCTCGTTGGACAGACCCGTGGGGAATGCCGGCCACGACCTGTTGCTGACCGTGCGAAATCCGTTGCCCAAGTCTGCCGCCGTGGCTGCCCCGAACCCAACTGCGAGCGGAACCGGAACCGGCATCCCCAGCATGCATTTCCGTGCCGCCCACGCCGGCGGAACACTCACTGCCGGTCCCGAAGGCACCGATTGGGTCGTCATCCTGCGGCTCCCGATGCCTCCCCATGACGTTCCCCGCCACAACGAAGGACCCCTCGCATGAGCATGGCCTCCGCCTCCCCCGCACCCATCACCGTGCTCATCGCCGACGACCATGCCGCCATCAGGCTCGGCATGCGCATGGTGGTGGACCTCTCGCCCGGCATGGAGGTCGTCGGGGAGGCTGGCGACGGTGCAGCCGCTGTCACCATGGCACGGGCGCTGCGGCCCGACGTCGTGCTCATGGACCTGCGCATGCCTGTCATGGACGGCATTGAGGCGACCGGGATCATAGCCGGGGAGGGCTTGTCGAGCGTGTTGGTGCTGACCACGTTTGACCACGACGCCCAACTCTTCGGAGCGTTGCGGGCCGGGGCTGCGGGATTCCTGCTTAAGACCGCAGAACCGGAGGCCATCACGGCCGCGCTGCGGCGGGTCCATGACGGCGACCAGGTGATTGCCCCGGAGGTGACCGCCCGAATTGTCACCGCGGCGCTGTCGGCGCAACACGCGCCGTCGCCTGTGCCCGCGGCCCCGCCTGGTTGGGCGAGCCTCACGGAGCGCGAACGCGAGGTGTTTGCCGCCCTCGGCGAGGGTGTTACGAACCACGTGATTGGGCGCCGGCTAGGGATTTCCGAGGCCACTGTCAAGACCCACGTCTCCCGGGTGCTGGCGAAACTGGGGTTGCAGTCGCGGGTGCAGGCGGCGCTGCTGCTGCACAAGTAGCGCCGGGCCGTTGGCCGCGGGCCTTGCCGCCGCGCCGCGGGCCTTGCCGCCGGTCGCCATCGGGGGCATCATGGTGGAACGACACAAAGAGGGGCGCGGGTTGGCCCATGAATTGGGCGCCGGGTTCTATCGGGGGCCACTGGGGAACGGAGACGGTCATGAGGGAATCGACAGGAACTGCACGGTGCTCCATAGCGCCGCCGGACCTGCTGGGCAGGCTGGCTGTGGAGGGAACTCACGAGCAGCGCGAAGCGGCGATCCGGGCACTGGCCACCTCTGCGGCCATCCGCTCCCAGCGCGCCGTGATGGGCCAGCTGGGCCGGCGGCTCAACATGCGCACCGGCGCCCTGATGGGCACCGCACTGGAAACTGGCGAACGGTTGAGTGTCTATGACAACCAGAAACAGGGCAGGCAGTTCCTGCCCGGTGTCCTGGCGCGGGGCTGGGAAAAGCCTCCCGTGGACGATGAGGCAGTCAACCAGGCGTACGACGGCAGCAATGCCACGTACGAGTTCTACCGTGACCAGTTCGGCCGCAATTCATTGGACGACGCCGGCATGGAGCTCGTCTCCACCGTCCACTACGGCGTTGCCTTCGACAATGCGTTCTGGGACGGGTCCCAGATGGTCTACGGTGACGGCAGCGGACGGATCTTCCAGATCGGCGCCCTGACCCGCGCCATTGACGTCATCGCCCACGAACTCACGCACGGCGTCACCGAATTCACGGCCGGGCTCGTCTACAGCAAGCAGTCGGGTGCCCTGAATGAATCCTTCTCCGACGTCTTCGGCTCACTGGTCAAGCAGCACAGCCTCAACCAGACGGCAGCCGAAGCGAGCTGGCTGATCGGCGAAGGCATCCTGGTCCCCGGGCTCGGGACAGCGCTGCGCTCCATGTCCAACCCCGGCACCGCCTACTCCGGGGACCGCCAGCCGGGGAACATGGACGATTATGTGGATCTGCCGGACAATAACGATCCCCGCAATGACAATGGCGGGGTGCACATCAATTCCGGCATCCCCAACCGCGCCTTCGCGCTCGCCGCCAAGGCCTTGGGCGGCCACGCCTGGGAAAAGGCCGGCCGGATCTGGTACGAGGTCCTGACCACCAAGTTGCGCCCCAACACCCAATTTGATGCGGCAGCCCATGCCACGGTGGATGTCGCGGGAATGCTTTTCGGCGAGACGGAACAGGAAGCCGTCCACAACGCGTGGAAAGAGGTTGGAGTTCTCTCATGAAGTTGACCATCATCCGGGGCGGCGGGATCGCCGGGATCGTGGCCCGGACCGAGCTGGATGAACAGGCCCTGCCCACCTTGGCGGCGAAGGACTTTGCCGGCGAAGTTGACCGGGCGAACCTGATCAAACCACCCCCGCCGCCGGGCCAGCCCAGGCCCGACACCCAGCTGTACGAAATCAACCTGGAATGGGCCGGGCCCTCCGTCACTGTGCGCTACACGGACGACAGCCTGCCGGAGGGTGTCCGGCTGCTCGTGGCCTGGGTGGACAGCCGCCCCGAGCGCGTGGAATCGATCGAACTGTAGCCCAAGCCGGGCCGAACAAAAAGGAGGACGACGCGCGGAACTTTCGTTCCGGCGTCGCCCTCCCCGTGCCGTCCCCACGCCCTCAAGCTCGCGTCGGGCCCTCGGGCGCGCGGGCCCAGTCAGACTAGGCGCGCTCGGCGGCCTCCACCACGTTGGCCAGCAGCATGGCGCGGGTCATGGGCCCCACCCCGCCCGGGTTCGGGGAGATCCAGCTGGCCACGTCCGCGGCGCCGGGCTCCACGTCGCCGGTGACAACCGCCTTGCCGTTGCCGTCGTCCACGCGGGACACGCCAACGTCCAGGACAATGGCGCCGGGCAACAGGTCCGCCGCCTTGATCATGTGCGGGACGCCTGCGGCGGCCACCACCACGTCGGCGTCGCGCAGCTCGGCAGCCAAATCCTTCGTGCCGGTGTGGGCCAGGATCACGGTGGCGTTGATGTCGCGGCGGGTCAGCAGCAGGCCCATGGGCCGGCCGATCGTCACGCCGCGGCCAACCACCAGTACGCGCTTGCCGTTGAGCGAAATCCCGTGGCGTTCCAGCAGCACAATGCAACCCTTGGGCGTGCACGGCAGCGGGGAGGTCATGGGACGGTTCACGTTGGCAACAAGTCGCCCCAGGTTCATGGGGTGCAGGCCGTCGGCGTCCTTGGCCGGGTCGATGGCTTCGAGCACCACATCCTGGTCAATGTGCGCCGGCAGCGGCAGCTGCACAATGTAGCCGGTGCATTCCTGGTCCTCGTTGAGCCGGCGCACGGCTGCCAGGACCTCATCCTGGGTGGCCGTGCCGGGCAGGTCGATGCGAATGGACTTGATGCCAACTTCGGCGCAGTCCTTGTGCTTGCCGCCCACGTACCACTGCGAGCCCGGATCCGAGCCGACAAGGATGGTGCCCAGGCCCGGGATGACGCCGCGAGCGGCAAGTGCCGCGACGCGTTCGGTCAGCTCGGATTTGATGGCGGCGGCTGTGGCCCTGCCATCAAGGATTTGCGCAGTCATGCTTTTTACCACTCTTCCTGACCGGGGTACAGCGGGAAGTCGGCGGTGAGGGCCTTGACGCGGGCGCCCAGGGCGTCAACGTCGGCACCGCCCTTGAGTGCTGCGGCGATGATCTCAGCAACTTCGGTGAACTCCTTCGCACCGAAGCCGCGGGTGGCCAATGCGGGGGTGCCGATGCGCAGGCCGGAGGTGACCATCGGCGGGCGGGGGTCGAACGGAACGGCGTTGCGGTTCACTGTGATGCCGACGCTGTGCAGGAGGTCCTCGGCCTGCTGGCCGTCCAGGACGGAGTTGCGCAGGTCAACCAGGACCAGGTGCACGTCGGTGCCGCCGGTCAGCACGGACACGCCGGCTTCGGCGACGTCGGGCGCGTTCAGGCGCTCGGCGATGATCTTGGCGCCTTCGAGCACGCGGGCCTGGCGCTCGGCGAATTCCTCACCGGCGGCAACCTTGAACGCCACGGCCTTCGCGGCGATGACGTGCATGAGCGGACCGCCCTGCTGTCCCGGGAACACGGCGGAGTTCAGCTTCTTGGCCCACTCCTGCTTCGCCAGGATGACACCTGAGCGCGGGCCGGAGAGGGTCTTGTGCACCGTGGAGGTGACGACGTCGGAGTACGGCACCGGTGACGGGTGCAGGCCCGCGGCAACCAGGCCGGCGAAGTGTGCCATGTCGGTCCAGAGCAGCGCGCCAACCTCGTCGGCGATGGAGCGGAATGCGGCAAAGTCGAGCTGGCGGGGGTAGGCGGACCATCCGGCGATGATGACTTGCGGCTTTTCCTTGATGGCCTGGGCGCGCAGCTTGTCCATGTCGATGCGGAAGGTGTCGGGCTCAACTTCGTAGGCGGCAACCTCGTACAGCTTGCCGGAGAAGTTCAGCTTCATGCCGTGGGTCAGGTGGCCGCCGTGGGCCAGGGACAGGCCCATGATCTTGTCGCCCGGCTTGATCATGGCGGCGAGCGCGGCAGCGTTGGCCTGGGCGCCGGAGTGCGGCTGGACGTTGGCGTATTCGGCACCGAACAGGTCCTTCACGCGCTGGATGGCAAGGTTTTCGGCGACATCGACATACTCGCAGCCACCGTAGTAGCGGCGGCCCGGGTAGCCCTCGGCATACTTGTTGGTCAACACGGAGCCCTGGGCTTCAAGCACGGCGCGGGGGGCGAAGTTTTCGCTGGCGATCATTTCCAGCGTGTCGCGCTGGCGGGCAAGCTCATCCTTGAGGACGGCAGCAATTTCCGGGTCAAGCTCGGAGAGCGGGGCGTTGGTGACGGACTGGGTGGGTGAAAAAGACACTACAGACTCCTGGGTGGACAGCACGAAAAAAACTCTTCTTAGGAAAGATTATCGCCAAACACCGCGGTATTTGGCTTTTCGTGACCTTGCGTCCCAGGCGTACGATCGCATTGGTCTTCGTTCGTGCTGCTCCCCGGTGGTGTCCCACCTCATCGCCAGTTGCAACTCCCCAATAGTAATACAGAGCCCCCTTGGGGCGGTAACGTTGAACGGGTGACTGACTTGACTTCCTCCCCCTCGACGCCTTCCCCCATGCACGGCTATGTGCTGACCCTTTCCTGCGCGGATCAGCCCGGCATTGTCCACGCGGTCTCCGGCTCGCTGCTGGAAGCCGGCTGCAACATCACCGACTCGCAGCAGTACGGCAACCCGGACACCGGCACCTTTTTCATGCGTGTAGCCGCTGACACCACGACGTCGTTCAGCCGCCTCCGCGAGCACCTCGAGTCGGTTGCGGAGCGCTTTGACCTCACGTGGACGCTGCACCGCGCCGGCGCTCCTGTCCGCACCCTGGTCCTGGCCTCCAAGGCCGCCCACTGCCTGAACGACCTGCTGTTTTTGCAACGCTCCGGCACCCTGCCAGTGGAAATCCCCGCCATCGTCTCCAACCACAGGGATTTGGAACCGCTCGCCGAGTTCTACGGCATTCCCTTCCACTACATTCCCGTCACTCCCGAGACGAAGGCCGACGCCGAGGCGGCCCTCCTCGAGCTCGTTGCCGAACTCGACGTGGAACTGGTGGTCCTGGCCCGCTACATGCAGGTCCTTTCCGACGACCTCTGCAACCATCTGGCAGGCAGGGCCATTAACATCCACCACTCCTTCCTCCCTTCCTTCAAGGGAGCCAGGCCCTACCACCAGGCGCATGCCCGGGGGGTTAAGATCATCGGTGCCACAGCCCATTACGTCACGGCGGTCCTGGACGAGGGCCCCATCATCGAGCAGGAAGTCATCCGGGTTGACCACGGACACTCGGTGGAGCAGTTCGTCTCGATGGGCCGCGCAGTCGAGGCCCGCACCCTGGCCCAGGCAGTCCAGTGGCACGCCGAGCACCGAGTCCTGCTGGACGGCCACCGCACGGTCGTCTTCGACTAGGATTCGCCGGGCTTCCGCCATCTCCGGTCTCCCCTTTCCGCCGATCTGTGTGGCAGCTATTACCGTGGAAAGGGGTTTCCAGTGCCCCTGTTTTGCAGCTGCTGCCACACAGGCCCTAGGCGTTGACCAGCTCAATCCCCGCCAGTGCAACGCCCGCCACCAGCACGGTTGAGGCTGCCGCCAGAATGAACGGGCGCGCGCCCACCGTCATGAGGCTGCGAATTTTGACTCCGCACCCCAGCGCGAACATGGCAGCGGACAACAGGGCAGTTTGCAGCAACGAACCGGCGTGAATGATTCCTTCGGGCAGGTCCACCGTTGAGCGCAGCAGGACCATAGCCAGGAATCCGAGAATGAAGATGGGCACGATGGGGGGTCGTTTTTCGCCTGCCTTGTCGTTGCCGGAGTGCCGTTGAACCAGACTCAAGACGGCCATGACCGGTGCCAGCATGAGCACGCGCGCCAATTTCACAATGACGGCAATCCCCAGCGCCCCTCCCCCGATAATCCCGCCCGCGGCGACGACTTGGGCGATCTCATGGATCGAGGCGCCGGCCCACATTCCATTTAGCTCCGCACTCAGGCCGAGAGCGTGCCCTGCCAGCGGTATCACCGGAATCATGAGTGAACCAAAGATGACAACTAGGGCCACAGCAGTGACCACATCCTCTTCTTCGGAGTCAACCACGCCTTCGGCTCCGGCCACCGCGGCGGCTCCACAGATGGAAAAGCCGCAGGCTATGAGCAGCACCTGGGCCCTTCCCATCTTCATTGCGGAACCCATCAACACGGTGCCAAAAATTCCCACCGTGACTATGCACACGATGACAAGGAGCATCGGCACACCCAAAGCGATGATGTCGGCAAGGGCCAGCTGAAGGCCTAAAAACACGATGCCCCACCGGAGCAGCTTCTTCGCAGAGAAGTTGAGCCCTGGCGCCATTGATTCTGGCAGCCGAATCGAATTGGTCAACGCAATGCCCAACACGATCGCAATGACCAGCGGACTGGCTGCGGGGAAGAAGGAGTTCACCGTCATGGATACGGCGATGGCCGCCGCACACAGCGCCAGCCCTGGTCCATACGTCCGCATCAAAAGTAGTTGAGATGTCAGGATCGGGGGCCGTTGGGATTTTTGTCGGGCAAGATTGCGGGGCTCTGTGCGCGTAGTCAAGTTCATCTCTTCATGCTTTCAATGATCAATCGGTCGCGGTAGAGAACACTTTCCCATCCGGATATATGCTTTTTATATGACTGAAGAGTGGCCGAACCTGCAGGTGCTGGAATTGTTCGTGGCCGTGGTTGACACGGGCAGTGTGGGTGCTGGGGCGCGGAAGGCAGGCATGGCACAGCCCAACGCCAGCCGTGCCATCGCCGAACTGGAGACAAGAATGAAGACGGCACTGCTGGAACGCAGCCCGCGGGGATCAACACCCACCCCGGCCGGGCTCGCATTGGCGGACCATGCCCGGGAACTTCTGGATTCCGCCACTCGCTTCGACACCTGGTTCCGGGCCAGCCACAGTTCCGACACCCGAGATCTGCGCGTGGGCGCCAGCATGACCATTGCCGAAACCCTGCTGCCGGCTTGGTTGGCGGAAGTCCGGCGGCGGCGCCCCGAACTACATGTTGAGGTTCATGTCCTGAACTCTTCCCAAGTCCTCCACGAGGTCCAGCAAGGATCACTGCAGCTCGGTTTTGTGGAGACACCGAACGTCCCGGTGAGGCTGAACGCCATGGTGGTCCAAGAAGACGAATTGCTGGTGGTGGTCCCTCCCGACCACCCCTGGGCCAGCCGCACTAGCAAGATCACGCTGGCAGAATTGGCAGACACAGCTCTGGTTGTGCGGGAAAAGGGTTCCGGAACCAGGGAGGCTCTACAGGAGCTGCTGGCAGGCCTGCCCCTTGCCGAGCCAGCCCAAGTACTCGGCAGCAACGCAGCCGTACGCGTCGCCGTCCTCTCCGGGGCTGGACCTGCTGCCCTGAGCACTCTGGCATTACGTGACTCGCTGGCTAGCGGCGCCCTGTTACAGGTCCCCTTTGAAGGTCAGGGCATCAGTCGCCCACTGACTGCCGTCTGGTCTGGGCCGCAACGACTGGCCGGAGTTGCTTCGGAGCTGGTGGCGGTGGCAGCCGCGAGGACCACACACAACCACTCCGGGTAAGGAGTTGGCTAGGCTGGTGACATGCAGACACGTATCTTGGGAAAAACCAACCGCACCGTATCCGCCGTCGGACTGGGAACATGGCAGCTGGGTGCGGATTGGGGCAATGTCCCCGAGGCCGATGCCCTGGCAGTTCTGGGCGCCGCCGCCGACGCCGGCGTCACCTTATTTGACACCGCGGACGTCTATGGCGACGGGCGCAGCGAGCAGGCGATTGGGAAATTCCTGCGCGCGCGGGGGCCCGGGAACGGCATCACGGTTGCCACGAAGATGGGCCGGCGCATGGACCAGCTGCCGGAAAACTACGTCATGGCGAATTTCCGGGCATGGACGGACCGCTCACGCAAGAACCTCGGCGTGGACACGCTGGATCTGGTCCAGCTGCACTGCCCGCCCACCGCCGTCGTCACCTCGGATGAGGTTTATGACGCGCTGGACACGCTGGTTGCCGAGGGCGCCATTGCCGCCTACGGACTGAGTGTGGAAACGTGCGGGCAGGCGCTTGCCGCGATCGCCCGCCCCAACGTGTCCACCATCCAAATCATCTTGAACGCATTCCGGCTCAAGCCACTCGACGCGGTCCTGCCGGCCGCGCGCGAGGCCGGCGTGGGCATCATCGCCCGCGTCCCCCTGGCAAGCGGGCTGCTCTCCGGCAAGTACACTGCCACCACCGCGTTCGCGGCCGACGACCACCGCACCTTCAACCGCGACGGCAGCCACTTCGATGTGGGCGAGACGTTCTCCGGTGTCAACTACGCCGTGGGCCTTGAGGCCGCGGCACGCTTTGCCGACCTCGCCTCGAGCGCGGCACGCACGACGGCGGCGGCCGCCCGCGACGGCTCCGGCCCGGGCGGCTCCGGCCCGGGCGGCTCCGGCCCGGGCGGCTCCGGCTCGGGCGGCGCCGGCTCGGGCGGCGCCGGCTCCGCTTTCACCACGGCCCAGGCCGCGATTGCCTGGGTTGCCCAGCAGCCCGGAGTCTCCTCCGTCATTCCGGGAGCCCGCTCCACGGCGCAGGCCACCGCCAATGCTGCTGCCGGCTCCGTCCCCGAACTGGGCAGCGAGTTCACCACCGGAGTCCAGGACATCTACAACTCCCTGCTGCGCGAGAGCATCCACTCCCGCTGGTAGTCATGGCATGGCGGGTAGCATCGGGCTGAAGCACCATGCAACACCTCGTCAACCGGGTTTTTCCCATCACTGCTTTCCCACCACTACGGACTGGAAATGGAACCACCATGAAGCAATTGCTCACTTTTGACGGCAACACCCCCGACGTGCATGAAAGTGCCTTTGTGGCGCACACGGCCTTGCTGGTTGGCCAGGCCACCTTGGGCGCCGACTCCAGCGCGTTCTACGGAGTGGTGGTCCGCGGGGACACCAACTCCATTTCGGTCGGCGAGGGCAGCAACCTGCAGGACAACGTGGTGCTGCACGCCGACCCCGGCTTCCCCACCAGGGTTGGCAATGGCGTCAGCGTCGGCCACGGCGCCATCATCCACGGTTGCACGGTGGAGGACGACTGCCTCATCGGCATGAGCGCAACCGTCATGAACGGCGCGGTCATTGGCGCAGGATCGCTCATTGCCGGTGGGGCCGTGGTGTTGGAAGGTGCCATCATTCCCCCCGGCTCGCTCGTGGCAGGGGTTCCGGCGAAGGTCCGGCGCGAACTCAGCCAGGAGGAGCTGGAACATGTGCGGGAGA
>JBBSQT010000051.1:0-10009 GCA_038243775.1 Actinomycetales bacterium
CCGTGGGTCGCCGTCGCGATGGCACCGGCCACGGAGATGTGCGGCAGCGAGGCCAGGTTTCCCAGGGCGAAGCCGCGGTCTGCAAGCGCCACGGACAGGGCCCCGTAGGTGCTTCCGGCGTCCACCGTGACGGTCATGGCCGCTGCGTCAATGCTGATGGTGGTGGGCATCTTGTCGAGGCAGACCTGCACGCCGTCGCAGTCGGCAAGGGCGTTGAACGAGTGGCCGGAGCCAAGAGCCTGCACTGCCGTGGCGTTGCGGACCAGTTCCTGCAGCTCCTGCTCGCTCCCGGGGTGGTGGAGGATCTTGGCACGGTAGTGGAGGTTTCCCGCCCAGTTGCTGGCCCGGAGCCTGCCCTGGGTGTACTGCGCCATGCCGCGGTCTCCCTCCTGCCTTGAAAGTGATTTTGATGTGGCCACAACATATCAAGGCCGAAGGGTGGACGCCAGTACCTGGGCACAACCTTTTATTGCAGTCCACATCACACCATCACCGTCCAGGTGTATACAGAAATGCTCGTATTTTCATGAATATTCAATCTTTCGCCCCAAATGGGCATTCTTTGTATACACTGAGGGCACATCCATGTTTCACCCCATGCACCAAGCAAGCGGCAAGGAGGAGCCATGCGGGCCAGCGAACGCGCGTATGCAACATTGCGCAGCGACATCATCGATTGGCGCCTCATCCCGGGAACGGTCCTGGGCGAGGTTGAACTCTCCGAACGGCTGGGCGTATCCCGCACCCCCATCAGGGAAGCACTGGCCAAGCTCACGGCGGAAGGGCTGACCGAACCGCAGAGCGGACGGGGACTGGTGGTCAGCGAGATTTCCCTGGACCACCTGGACGAACTCTTCGAACTCCGCTCCGCCCTGGAATGCCGGGCGGCGGAATTGGCCGCCCGGCGCTGCGACCCCGAGGTCTTCCTTGACCTGCACCGCAAACTCACGAACGCCGGGGAGCTCATCACGGAAGAAGACCCCACCCGCGCCGACTACTACGAGTTGGCAGGCGAGCTGGACAGCGCAGTGGATGCCGCCGTCGGAAACCACTACCTCACCCTGGCCCTGAGAAACCTGCGCGTCCACCTGGTCCGGGTGCGGCGGCTGGGCAAGGACAACCCGGCCAGGCTCCGTGATGCGGCCAGGGAACATGCCGCGATCGCCCTGGCCATCGCGCACCGCAGCCCGGCCGTGGCCAGCGCCGCCACCACCGTCCACCTGGACAACAGCCTGCGGCACCTGCTCAGCACCTCCCCCCAGGCCCCTCGCACCGGCGCCGGCCCGCAAACTTTTCCAACCACATGTTTTGCAGCACCGTCGAAAGGAACATCATGACCATCGATCACAACGTTCGCGTGTACAAGAGCGAAGAGAACCTGGCCCACGAGGACCAGCTGGCCTACAAGATCGCCAAGGTCGCCGTCGACCCCGTGGCCGTCACGGATGAGGTCACCGACATGATCATCAACCGCATCATTGACAACGCCTCCGTGGCCGTCGCCTCCCTGAACCGCGGGCCCATCGTCGCCGCCCGCGCCCAGGCCCTCACCCACGCCCCCTCCACGGGCGGCTCCGGCGCCTCCGTCTTCGGCATCGCTGAGAAGGTCTCCCCCGAGTGGGCGGCGTGGGCCAACGGCGTGGCCGTGCGCGAGCTCGACTACCACGACACCTTCCTGGCCGCCGACTACTCACACCCCGCGGACAACATCCCGCCGATCCTGGCCGTCGCCCAGCACACCGGCGCCTCCGGTGCTGACCTGGTCCGCGCACTGGCCACCGGTTACGAGATCCAGGTGGACCTGGTCAAGGCCATCTGCCTGCACGAGCACAAGATCGACCACGTCGCCCACCTCGGCCCCTCCGCCGCGGCCGGCATCGGCACCCTGCTGGGACTGGACGTGGAAACCATCTTCCAGGCCGTGGGCCAGGGACTGCACACCACCACCGCAACCCGCCAGTCACGCAAGGGCGAAATCTCCACCTGGAAGGCACACGCACCCGCTTTCGCCGGCAAGATGGCCGTCGAGGCAGCCGACCGCGCCATGCGCGGGCAGACCTCACCCGTGCCGATCTACGAAGGCGAAGACGGGGTCATCGCCTGGATGCTGGACGGACCCGACGCCGCCTACACCGTGCCGCTGCCGGCGGAAGGCGAAGCCAAGCGCGCCATCCTGGACACCTACACCAAGGAGCACTCGGCCGAGTATCAGGCCCAGGCATGGATCGATTTGGCCCGGAAGCTGAACAAGGAGCACCCGGAGGCCACCGACCCGGCCAACGTAGCCAGCATCCTGATCAAGACCAGCCACCACACGCACTACGTGATCGGCTCCGGCGCGAACGACCCGCAGAAGTACGATCCCACCGCATCACGGGAAACCCTGGACCACTCCATCCCGTACATTTTCGCTGTCGCCCTGCAGGACGGCACCTGGCACCACGTGGACTCCTACGCCCCCGAGCGTGCCGGCCGCCCCGACACGGTCGAGCTGTGGCACAAGGTCACCACGGAGGAAGACGCCGAGTGGACGCGCCGCTACCATTCCCTGGACATCTCCGAGAAGGCTTTTGGCGGCACCGTCGTCATCACCTTGACCGACGGCACCGTCATTACGGATGAGATTGCCGTGGCCGACGCCCACCCGCTTGGCGCCCGCCCGTTCGCCCGCGAGCAGTACATCAACAAGTTCCGCACCCTGGCCACCGGCCTGGTCGAGGAAGCCGAGATGAGCCGCTTCATCGCGGCAGCGGAGAATCTTCCCAACCTGGCCGCAGGTGAACTGGACCAGCTGAACATTCAGGCAGCTCCCGGCGTCGTCGACCTGGCCAACGCACCCAAGGGCCTGTTCTAAGATGCTGTACTCCAGGAAAACCGCCGAGGAGAAGCGCCGGGACCTGCGCGCCATGCTGGTCCCGGGCGCTGCCCGCCAATTCCCGGGGGCGTTCAACCCGCTCTCGGCCCGGCTTATTGAGGAAAAGAAGTTCGACGGCGTCTACATCTCGGGTGCCGTCCTCGCCAACGACCTCGGCCTGCCGGACATTGGCATGACCACGTTGACCGAGGTGGCGGCCCGCGGCGGACAGATTGCCCGCATGACGGATTTGCCGTGCCTGATCGATGCGGACACCGGATTCGGCGAGCCCATGAACGTGGCCCGCACCATCCAGGAGCTGGAGAACGCCGGGCTGGCCGGCTGCCACATTGAGGACCAGTTCAACCCCAAGCGCTGCGGGCACCTGGACGGGAAGAACATGGTGGACCTG
Source organism: Actinomycetales bacterium (assembly GCA_038243775.1). GTDB lineage: Bacteria > Actinomycetota > Actinomycetes > Actinomycetales > Micrococcaceae > Specibacter. Next base: position 3,267 of record JBBSQT010000051.1, read on the forward strand.
GCCACGGCGGTCAAGCGCATTGCCGCAGCCGCCGACGCCCGGCGAGACCCGAATTTTTTGATCATGGCCCGGACCGACATCCGGGCGGTGGAGGGCCTGGCGGTCGCCATTGACCGGGCCAAGGCCCTGGTGGATGCCGGGGCGGACGCGATCTTCCCGGAAGCCATGAAGGACGTCGCCGAATTCGAGGCGGTGTGCAAGGCGGTGGACGTGCCGGTGCTGGCCAACATGACCGAGTTCGGCAAGAGCCAGCTGTTCACCCGTGACGCCCTGGCTGCGGCCGGGGTTGCCATGATCATCTACCCCGTGACATTGTTGCGCAGCGCCATGGGCGCGGCTGAGCGGGTGCTGGAGGCAATCAGTGCGGAGGGCACGCAGGAAAGTGCTGTGCCGCACATGCTGACTAGGTCCCGTCTTTATGATCTGGTTGACTATGAGGCGTACAACCAATTCGACACGGGGATCTTCAATTTCCAGATCCCCAGCCTGGACATTGAAAGCAACAACTCAAACCTGTAGGTCTACAGGTATTGTCAATGCAAAGTCGCATGAAGAAGGAGTCCACACCGTGAGTGAAGAAGAAGTACGCAAGGGCCTGGCCGGGGTCGTTGCCGACTACACCGCCATTTCCAAGGTCAACCCGGAGTCAAACTCGCTGCTCTACCGCGGTTATCCGGTACAGGAGCTTGCGGGCAGCAAGTCCTTTGAGGAAGTGGCGCTGCTGCTGTGGACCGGCGAGCTGCCCACGGAAGAAGAACTGACGGTTTTCGAAGCCTTCGAACGGGCCAACCGTTCACTGGATGCCCGCATCAAGGCGGCAATCGACCTGCTGCCAACGGATTGCCACCCCATGGATGTGGGCCGCACCGCCGTCTCCGTCCTGGGTGCCAACCATGCCTTGGCGGAGGACTCCTCCCCCGAGGCTGAACTGGACAAGGCCAAGTCGCTGTTCGCGCACTTCCCGGCCGTGGTGGCCTATGACCAGCGCCGCCGTCGAGGTTTGGGCGTTGTGGAGCCGCGCACGGACCTGGACTACTCGGCGAACTTCCTGTGGATGGTCTTCGGCGAGGAGGCTGCACCGGAAGTGGTGGACGCATTCCGGATTTCCATGGTCCTGTACGCCGAGCACTCCTTCAACGCCTCCACGTTCACGGCACGGGTCATCACCTCAACACTCTCGGACCTGCATTCGGCCGTCACCGGCGCCATCGGTGCGCTCAAGGGCCCGCTGCACGGCGGCGCCAACGAGGCCGTCATGCACACCTTTGACGAGATCGGCATCCGCTCCGACGAATCACGCGAGGAGGCCGCCACACGCGCCAAGGCGTGGATGGAGGACGCCCTCGCGGCGAAGAAGAAGGTCATGGGATTCGGCCACCGGGTCTACAAGAACGGCGACTCCCGCGTGCCCACCATGAAGGCCGCCCTGGAACGGATGATCGAACACTTCGACCGTCCGGAAATGATGGGCCTGTACGACGGCCTCGAGCAGGCGATGCAGGAGGCAAAGGACATCAAGCCGAACCTGGACTACCCCGCCGGACCAACGTACCACCTGATGGGTTTCGACACGGACATGTTCACGCCGCTGTTCATTGCCTCACGCATCACCGGCTGGACGGCGCATATCATGGAACAGCGCGCCGCCAATGCGCTGATCCGTCCGTTGAGCGCCTACAACGGGGTCGACGAACGCCACCTGGCGTAACCTTCCGCGTGCTTCCGCGTTTCCCGGCCGCCCTCTTCGCCGGCCATCCTTGAGCCCCTCCGCCCCGCTGCCACACAGCGGGGCAGAGGGGCGCTTTGTTTCCCGGCCCGTCGAATTGTTGCGTGCCCTCCGGTTTGCTTCGGGCTCCGTGGTTTGCCCCGGCCCGGTGGTTTGCTTCGGGCCCCGCCAGGAGCGGCAACACCCGCCGCGGACGCTCCGAAACTGCAGCTGATGCGGTTCCGGGCCGGTTCGGGGCCAGCCGACAAGTGAAGACTGCAGCTGATGCGATGAACCCGTCGGAAACATCGCATCAGCTGCCAGTCTCAATCCGGGATTCGCATCAGCTGCCATTTCAACGCACATCCACGCACAAGACCCGATTCGAGCACTGCAACCGAACGCCCACCTGGCTCACGCGCACCGGCCAGGCCGCCGGCATGGCAACCACCCCGGACAAGAGGTTTTCCTGCAACAACTACGGCGTGGATGGGAGTGCGGGCTGTGGGAAGGTACTGTGAAGACAAGTCGTTGACCCACAACTTCAAGGAGCATCATGGAAAAGTCATCCCTGACGGCGCTGGCCCGGGAACTTCTGGTATCAGCAAGAGGAAAAAGCAGCGGCCGCAGTGCACGAACCGTCTACGGCGGACACGAGTGCGTTCTGCGACAGACCATGGTGGCCCTGACGGCCGGCTCATCCTTGGACGAGCACGACAACCCGGGCGAGGCGACCGTTCAGGTCATCACGGGCAAACTGGTCTTGAAGGCGGGCGACGTTTCCTGGGAAGGCTCCCCCGGCGACCACCTGGTGGTGCCCCTGGCCCGCCACAGCGTGAACGCAATTGAGGATTCCGCGTTCCTGCTCACCGTCGCCAAACATTGAACCACCCGGCCCCGGCCGTGCTGCCCGGCAGTGCTGCCCGGAGTTGCTGCCCGGCCGTCCGGGCCCGCTGACTGCCTAGCTGCCGCCGTCGTCTTCCGGCACCGCAACGTGTGCAGGGCGGTGGGTGCTGGAGGCGACCGTTTCGTTGTCGTCATTGAGCACCACCCGCCAGTGGCCCCGCTGTCCGGAGAGGAAGGCAGCCAGCCAGTGGATGGCGTCCGCCCACATCCGGGCCTCCGGAAGCTGGTCAACCGGATACCACCGGGGTGCAATCTCGTCGCTCTCGGCGGCTTCGCCGGAAAATTTGCGGCACAGAAACACCGTGGTGAACATGTCCCAGTCGGGCCGGGCGGGAAACACGAACTCCACCGTTCCGGCCGGGATGAGGTCCATGGCGTCAATGCCCAGCCCGGATTCCTCATCGACCTCACGGCAGATCGCCTGCACCACACTCTCCCCGGGTTCCACGTGGCCCCCGATGCCCACGACTTTTCCCCTCCCGAAGCCCGTTTTCTTTAATCCGAGCAGCACCTGCTCGCTGCCATTGTGGGTGCGAAGCGGAAAACATAACGTGACGGAAGCGCTCATGAGACCAGCTTAATCGTTCCCAGTGCAAAATGTCGCTGAGGACTGCGGATGGTGCCTTCGTCACGTACGACGTCGGCTGCCCACCCGGGTGCCCACCCGGGTGCCCACAGCTTAGAAAAACGTATGGATGAGGTCCACCACGCGGCGCTCGTCCTCCGGGCCGGCCAGGACCGGAATGAGTGTCCACTTGTCAAAGGCCGTGCACGGATGGGACAACCCCAGGCGCACCACATCACCCAGGTTGACAGTGGTGGTGGCCGGGTCGAACCGGAGAAAGCAATGCTGGTCGTTGACGGCGCTGATGCTGGCACCTTCCAGCGCTTCTGCGACACCGCCGAGCGTGCGGGCGAGCAGTTGCGGCTCCGGCATGCCCTCATCCACGGGCATGTCCCGCTTGCCGGCGTCGAGGATGGCCAGACCGGGTTCGGGTGCCGAGACCACGCGGGCCCACGCGTGCATGGCAGAGGTGAAGGGGCGCTCACCCTCCTGCACATGCACGCCCCGGGCGAAGGGGGAAATGCCACGGTAGAAGCCGTCGTCGTGAACCATGTAGGCCCCGCTGCGCAGCAAGACATCGACCCGGTGGCCTTCATCCCCGGGCGCGTCCGTGATGCACTCGGCCAGCACGTCCACGACGTCGTCAAAGTAGGCGCTGCCGCCGGCGGTGAGCAGAACGTGGGCGCCGGGAGCATAGAGCCCCTCGGCGAGCAGCAGCCCGTGGAGTTCCTTGACGGCCGTGAGGTAGCCGCGGACAGTGGTGAGGGACCCGGCGTCGGCACTGTGGGCCAGGGCGCCTTCGTAACCGCCCACGCCGACAAGGCGCAGGCTCGGCGAGGCGCTGACGGCCCGGGCCAGCTCCAAGGCGTGGGGCACGGAGCGGATTCCGGTGCGGCCACCGGCGCCGCCCAGCTCGACGATGACGTCCAGCACTGCACCCGGCATGGCCGAGAGGACGGACTCCTGCAGGGTGACCGTCTGCAGTGAATCGACCCAGGAGATCACGGAGAAGCCGGGGCCCTGGTGTTCTGCCAGCCATGCGACGGCCTGCGGGTCGGTGAGGCTGTTGGCGAGCATGACCCGGCGCAGCCCGAAGGCGTGGCCGACGCGCAGCTGTGAGGCGTTGGCCAACGTGATGCCCCAGGCGCCGTGGGCCAGCTGGTCGCGCCACATCTGCGGGGCCATGGTGGTTTTGCCGTGGGGCGCCAGCAGGACCCCCTTCTCCGCGCACCAGCGCTCCATCTCGGCAACGTTGCCGGCCATGGCGGAGGCGTCCAGGGTCAGCAACGGGGTTTGCAGGTCCTTCAGCCACACCCCCGAGGCGAGGTAGCCGCCGGCGCTTTGGCCGTGGGCTGCCGCCGGGACGGCCTTGTGTTTCCAACTCAATTCAACCGTGGCCAGCCCATCCACCTTGGCGGCATCAATCCCGGTCATGCCGTCCTGCTCGGCGGCCTGCGAGCCTGCTTTCATGCCCATGGATATTTCCCCTTACGGACCAACAATTAGTTCTCTTGCGCTTCATGCAACATCAGTTGCAAACAGAATACCCCGGTCTGGTTCCCCGTCAGCCGAGGGCGCGGGGGTGCGCGGCCGCATACACTTCACGCAGCGTGTCGGCGGTGACAAGCGTGTACACCTGGGTGGTGGTGACGGAGGCATGGCCCAGGAGCTCCTGGACAACCCGCACATCCGCACCGCCCTCCAGCAGGTGCGTGGCAAAGGAATGCCGCAGCGTGTGGGGCGAGACTTCCGCATCGACCTGTGCACGTTCTGCCACCGTCTTCAAGATGGTCCATACGCTTTGCCGGCTGATGCGCCCGCCGCGCGCGTTCAGGAACAGCGCCGGAGTGCCGGCCCCCTTGACGACCATCGCGGACCGCCCGCGCACCAAATATGCCTCCAGTGCCCGCAGGGCGTAGGAGCCAATCGGCACGATCCGCTCCTTGGAGCCCTTGCCGAACAACCGCACCAGCGACGGACCATCCTCGGGATCGTCCGGAAAAACTAGGTCGTCCACGTCCAGGCCCACGGCCTCGCTGATGCGGGCGCCGGTGGAGTACAGGAATTCCAGCATGGCCGCATCCCGCAGCCCCGAGGGTGTGTCGGTCCCGGCCGTCTCCAGGATCCGGGTCACCTCAGGGACGCTGATGGCCTTGGGCAGGCGCCGTCCGGGCTGCGGCGGGTGCAGGTCGGCGGCCGGATCGGCGTCGCAGATGCCTTCCAGGGCCCAAAACTTGTGCAGTCCGCGCACGGAAACAATGGTGCGCGCCACGGAACGCATTCCCAGCGCGGAACCGCCGTCGGCGCCGTCGGACAGTCCCTGGGCAAACTCGCTGAGGTGGTGCCGGGTGACTGCCGCCGGACTTGTCACCCCGGCGGCAAGAAGGAAAGTTTCATACCGGCGCAGATCGCGCCGGTAGGCGGCCATGGTGTTGGCGGCGAGGCCGCGTTCCACACCCAGGTGCAGCAAATAGGTGGAGATGGCACGGCCAAGCTCGGTGGGGGCGCCCCCATCGGCCGAACCATCCACGGCGCTCACGTGTGGCGTTGGGAAGGGTGTTCGGGCCAGGGGGCGTCGCCCGGGCGCAGCGAGGTGAACCCGGTCCGTGCCGCCTGCGCGGTTGCCAGAATTCCGACGACGGCGGATGGGTTGTGAAGGTTTCCGGCCAGCACCTTCGCGGCGGCCTCTTCCAGATCAACCCAGACGAACTCAATTTCGGCTTCCTCGTCGGTGCGGACGTGGCGCAAGTCCTCGGCAATTTCCGTGATGCCGCGGGCGAGGTAGATTCGGATGGCCTCGCTGGAGGAGCCGGGAGAGTTGAAGAAATCTGTCAGCACGTGCCATTGGGCGGCCGCAAGATCGGCCTCTTCGGCCAGTTCGCGGGCAGCCCCAACAACGAAGTCCTCGCCTTCCACATCCAACAGGCCCGCGGGGATCTCCCACAGGTTCATGTGGACGGGGTGGCGGTATTGGCGCAACAGCAGCACCTGGTGGTGTTCGTTGAGCACCACCACGGCCACCGCACCGGGATGGTCAATGTAATCCCGGGTCAGCGGCGCGGAGTCGGGTGTCAGCGAAAACGTGTCTGAAACGACGTTCCAGATATGCCCTTGGTACACCGTGGACTGCGCATGCAGCGTCCGACGGCTTGCTTCATCCACGACCCGGGAGGCGGCAAGGAAGGAAGAAGCATGATTGGCAGAGAGCTGGTCCGCAGCCCCGGGTGCACCAAGGTGTTCCACTTAGACCTCCAGCAGGCGGGTGGCGTTCTGGCGCTCGAGGGCGGCAGCGACCAGTCCGGCAAAGAGCGGGTGCGGTCGGGTGGGGCGCGAACTCAGTTCCGGGTGTGCCTGGGTGGAGACGTAGTACGGGTGCACCTCGCGGGGCAGTTCAACATATTCCACGAGCTTCCCGTCGGGCGAGGCGCCGGAAAAGACCAGCCCCGCCGAGGCGATCTGCTCGCGGTACTTGTTGTTGACCTCATAGCGGTGGCGGTGTCGTTCGGAAACATCCGTGGTGCCGTAGGTCTCGGCAACCACGGAGCCTGCCATGAGCACTGCCGGGTA
>JBBSQT010000052.1:0-9820 GCA_038243775.1 Actinomycetales bacterium
ATCTGAAGGCCAACCCCGAAACCATGATTTGGAGGGGAAAAACTGGCCTGATTCTTAGCGCTCTTTTGGCCTGAAACGAGCCACTAACTTGGCCTACATTCCTAGCTGAAACGGCCTACAAATAGTTGATCACACACAACGGGTGTAATCCGGAAGCTGATATGGTTTTTCGTCCATACGCACCACTGGAAGCTCCGGGTCGTAGGGGCGTGCATAAACCTCCAGGACGTCCTCTATGCGGGCGACGAATTCCCCGTTGGCCTTGGGCGGGATCGCCCAATACTCTTTCAGGTGAGGCTGAAGTTTCGTTTTTTTAAGATCCTGCCGATGCTCGAGTGGTCCAGCGGCGGGATCCCTTCGGTGAGCAGCACGTGCTTCTCCAGCAGCCTCAGGCTCCACAGGGCATGGCCTTCCGGTGGTTTCGTGCAGGCCAGCGCGATCAGGCGGGCCTCGACGTCTCCGGTGAGTTTCGCTTCCACCGGTGGGGTCAGGCGCTTCTTGCGCGTGACGGTGTCCACGGCGTCACCGCCACGCTCGACGTACACCCTGGAGACCTTCACGACCGTATCCACACAGACCCCGGCGCGCTCGGCGACCACGACATGGGTCGGTGAGGGCCCTTCCCGGTCCGGATGGTTTTCATCGAGTTCGAGCAGTATCCGCGCCCGGCGCACCTGCTGCACCGGCGAAGAACCCGTCCGCACGATTCGCGTGAGCCGGTCCCGATCCGCATCGCTAAGCGCTACCGGACGCGACTTCGTTCTTCCCATGGCCTGTCCCAGTTCCCTGCGGGTGATAGACGAAAATCCGCATAATCAAGCTTGACACCGTTTTCATAGAAAATTAGTCACGACACAGTACTAGCCACCGCTGCACGCCCGGACATTGGTAGGGCCTGCGTGGACGGCCGGGGTCAGTGCTATTCGTCGTCGGTGGAACTGGCAGGATCACGCAGCGGCCTGAGGTTCGCATCCGTCAGAGTGGTGAAGGCATACCGTCCGTGGACATTGATGTGAGCGTCCCCCAGGGGCGAGAGCCTGGCCACATCGGCGTCCTTCACGTCATGGCCCTGCTCCCGCAGGGCGGTCAGTGCCGCGTCGATATAGCGGGTGTTCCACAGGATGACCGCGTTCAATACGAGCCCGAGGGCCCCGAGCTGGTCCTCCTGGCCCTCGCGGTATCGCTGACGCAGCTCCCCACGCTCGGCGTAGAAAATTTTTCGGGCCATGCGGTGGCGGAATTTTTGAACGGTGAGTTGAACGTGGATCGAGCGGCGGTAGTTCTCATCGTCCGGGTCATACATGGCCAGCAGATGCAGGGTCTTGGTTGCACGCCCGTAGTCGGCGAACGCTGACCCCAGCGGGGTAGGATTGCCGTCCCGGCCCAGCATCCGCAACAGGCCATAGCCGGCTACCGAGCCACTGTGCAGGGACCCCACCACGCGCAGCATGTCCGCCCATTGCGCCTTGATGCGCTCGGCGGAGAGTTTGTTCGTCGCCACAGCATTCAGGGAACCATAATCAGCGGCCTCCCCTCCGGGTAAGGTCAGGCGCCAGAGCCGCTGGTCGGGCATGTCGGCCAGACGCGGGCTGAACTGGTAGCCCAGCAGGCGGAAGAGCCCGAAGACGATGTCTGAGTAGGAAGCGGTATCGGTCGCAATCATTTGAGGTGCGGGTCCGCCGTCCCGGTTGAGGATCACATCCAGAACATACAGGGAGTCACGCATCGTGCCGGTCACCACCACTGCCCCTATGCCGGAGACTTGATCGTTGATCGCGTAGAGCCAGGTCACGCCGCGGCCCTGACCGAAATAATGCGGATTCGGGCCAGCATCCAGGGTGCGGACCGGAACCACGAACCGCAACCCGTCCACCGAGGCGACCAACCCTCCGCCCCATGTCTGGGCCGTCGGAACGCCGGCCTGGGCCTCGATCAGGCGGGCGTTGGCCGCGGAGAGAGTGTCGCTGCGCAGGTAGTTCTGCCCCACATGCGAGAGCCTGCGACGGCTCAAGGCAGGATGCCCATGTTTGATCACGGGCGCGAATCCGAGGTTACGACCAGTACTGCGGCCATCGAGGTCGCCAAATCAGCAAGCCTGGAACCGGATGCCTGATCGGTCATGCCCAGGTGGGTGAAATCATCCAGATATCCGGTCCAGGCGTTCACTTCCAACAGCACGTCGGGCAGATCCACCCGGGGCAGCATGCGCTCGACGGTGTCTCGTAGTACGGTCAGCGTCTTCGGTTCCGGCACCGCTTCGAGCCGGGATTGGTGCACTCGGGTGCGCCCATCGGAGCCTGTTTCCAAACGAATTGGGACAGGGCCTGACGTGGTTTCAGTGGGGAGGATCCGGGCGGCAAGATCCGTGTAGGCCGTGTCGAGTCGCGCAGCAAGGATGCCGAGGTGGGTGTCAACGGTGTCCTGTAATCACAGCGCGGTGAGAACATCGGGCCAGGCCTGCTCCCACGCCTCCCCATCAAGCAGGCGGGCCCGCGCGTCGCCCCACCGGGCAAGAACCGACGGCGTAGAGATCCCGGCGACGCAACGCCCGATGTGACGCCTCCAGCACGCACAGGGTGCATGCCCGGTGATCCACCAGCTCATCGGCCGATTCCAAAGTGGTAAACACCAGACGGCGCCATGACCCAGCCACCACCTCATCGACGATCTCCGCCCGGGTAACCCGCTTGCGTCCCAGCAGATTTCCCAGGCCCTTCACCGCGTTCAACAACGGGGTGCCCGCAGGCGTTGCGGCCAACGGTAAGACCTCGGCCATCAGCGCCGCAAAGGGCCGGACCGTGGCGTATCGCTTCACTAGTTCCGCCTGACCCTGATCCGCGTCATCCCCAGAGTCCGGGGCCAACTCCTCCACCGTCGCCACCGCGGCCATGAGTCGCTCCCGCGAGACCTTCGCCTGCAACCGGGTCTAGGCCTCAGCCGGATCCACCCCCTGGCCCTCGTCACATTCGAGCATGGCCTTGGCTGCCGCAGCCAACGTCACCGATGCCCTTCTCAACGCGGGCAAGGAGCGCATTCGATCCTTGGCCGTCGCCCGCACCGCGGGGCCGATGAGTTTGGTCGCCACCAGAACCGAGAATAGATCAAGGGCATCATCGACCTCCGAGACTCGCAAAACCCCGGCGGTGGCAACCATCGTCGCCCAGCGGCGATGTTCGGGCAGGCGCCGCAGCATCGCCGCATCCGATGACAGGCCGTGGCGAGCCAGTACCTGAACGCGCCCGGCCGGAATCTCGGACAAATCAACCTCGCCGGCGCCCAGCCCGGCGATCTCGGCAACACGCTCCAAAGCGCGGACCATCTCCGGTCCCGATGCCCGGGTCGGGGCCCGACGCAGCCGCTCCAACCCCGAAGACCGGGAATCAGATGGCACCATGAGCAAACCATCGAGAGCACGACCAAGATCCGGTGACACTCGTCCGGCCAACGCCGAGTACAACCGATCACCGGCCGTCGCCCTGACCTCGGCGACGAGCCTGGCCAACACGCTCACACCCGGCAATAGCACCCGCTCCGCACGAAGCCACGCCACGCCTTGATCAAAGAGCTGGGTCGGTCGCTCGGCCCGCGTCCACGCACGTGCGGTCAGGAAGCTTCTGAATTCTGTAGCAGTCTCGGGTTCTGACAACCGCCGGAACCCATATACCCGCGCTATCTCCCAACGGTGTTCATACGGCGTCTTTGACCGCTCCACGTAACTGCCCAAAACGGAACCGTCGACAATCCCGAGCTGCCTTGCCACGAAATCGACCACCTCGTCCGGAACTACCACAGGATTATCAAGAAACGTCCCCGGAAACCGCAGTGTTCCCAACTGCACCCCAAAACCCAGCCGGCTGCCCTCACCACGACGGCGGGCCACCAGCTCCAAGTCCTGGTCATCAAGAAAAAAGAACCGTTCCAACTCCGCCCGTGAAACCGGACCCGAGAACTGGCCATACACCGCTACCTGGTCATCACTGAGAAATTCAACTGGCATGACACCAACCTAAAGCCAATCTCAAAGCCTTAGCGCCAACCACTGTTCCGCTACAGCTCAGACCCAAGGTCTCGTTCTTGGTTGCCTGCCACGCCGGGTCGGTCAGCAATCGCGCCCGCGGGTCTCCCCAGCGACGGCCGCCAACAACAAAAATGTCCCTGCGCCGCAGCGCCTTATGGACCGCGTCCATCACGGCCACCGTGTAGGCCTTGCGATCGATTTCTTCCCCGGGCGTAGCGAGGCGCTGCCACGCCAGAGACAGTACGGACAGATCAACCTCGCCAAGATCCTTTTTGCGGCCGTCCAAAATGTCCGGAAGCGCTGTCAGAGCCGCCAAGGTTGGCGTCCCGCCCACGGTGGCTCCAAAGGGTGCAGCCGATGCAAGCGCCGGTAGGAAAGACCGGACGGTGGCGAAACGGCGCATCATCTCGGCCGCCGTGTCGCCCTCTGTACCGTCAGGATTAACCAATTCATTCACCACGTCTACCGCGGTGCGTAACTCGGGTAGAGACACCTGCTCGGCCAGCACCGGGGCGGCTTCTGCGCTGGAATATTCCGAATTGCCCAAGACCTCAACCAGCGTCTTCGCAGCCTTTGCCAACTGCAGTGAGGCCCTTGACAAACGCGGCAGAGACTTCAACCGCGCGGCAGCAGATTCCCTGGCTGCCTTGCGGACAACGAGTTCCGTGACGATGGCATTCAGGGCATCACATAAATCATCGGCAACCTCCGACGTCAATGCGCGCACCGCACAGAGCAGCGTCGCACCCCGGCGCTGGCCGGACAATCCCTGGAGCGCTGAGGCCTTACCCGCCAACCCGTAGCGGGCCAGGGCATTCATCCGGCCCTCGGGCACCGTCTCCACATCAATAGTCCCAGCACCCTGGTCCCTCTGGCGACGTCCAGGCTGGGCCGCCAGAAACAGTCTCAGTTCCTCGTGTTTGTCTCGATCACCGAATTGCACGTACCCATACACGGTGGAAATCTCGGCAGCGTGCTCGTACCTGGTCTGTCCCCGCTGCGCATAAATCTTAAGAACGGAAGCATCAGCAATACCCAGCTGACTGGCCAGGGACTCCACCACTGGCCACGGGACATCCCTCGGATCCGTCAGAAACCGGCCCACCACCCGCACCGAGATCAGTTGGACAGCAAATCCCAACCGGTTGTGCAGTCCCCGGCGGCGATCAACTACCGACAGATCAGCATCGTCCAACCAACAGAACCGCTCAAGATCCTCCGCCGAGATTTCATGGGGGAATCTGCCGAACCCCGCGGCCTGCTCATCACTTAGGAAATCGACTGCCATGTCACCCATTCAACAGGCAGCGCACTCCTTAGCGTGAATTTCCGTACCGATCCTCCTCAGACCCCGATTGGGCACGAAAAGACTTGTATCTGTCGAGGAGCATTCCGTACCAATGTTCCTTAGGTGGGATTCGCACTTGACACCACCGCGCAGCTTTCGCAGTTCTCCGTGGTGCCATCGCGCCGGATCACCCCGTGAGGGCCGGGTCACCCGGCCTGGGCATCAGGGACTGCACCAACACCGAGGTGATCTTTTACCGCGGGCAGGTGCTCGCCACCTGGTCCCTGCGTCGTGACCAGAACCCCGCCGGCTCCCCCTTTCCGTGGAAACTCTCGGTGCACAGGACTTCCGGGGCACCTCGGCCGGGGACATGATGGCACACCCGAAAGCCGACGAAAACACCGGAGGACTGCTCTGGCTCGGCTACGGCCCCGAGGGCGCGTAGACGCACAATGACGCCCGCCGGCAGGTCGCCGGAACGGCCTGGGACATCCAGTCAGCGGGGATCCGGAACGTGGAAACGGTGAACTTCGGCGGCAGCGTGGCGATGGTGGCCCGCTTCGTGGTGGGAAGCCACTGACAGGACGGGGCTGGGCGCGGGCTCAGCCGTCGATCAGCCTGGCCGCTTCCCTGGCTAGGGCCGGCACGCCGTCGGCAAGTGTGGGCGCAAACGAGTCACCGGGCCGCTCCTCCTTGAGCCACCGGGTGTAAATCGCTTCGCAGAAGACGGCCGACTTCCACAGCGCAAGTCCCTGGTACCAGCGCAGACCGGACAGGTCCAAACCGGTGGCCGCGCCGTAGCGGGCGGCGAGCTCCTCCCGTGTCGGGTAGCCTTCCTCCCGTGTAACGGGGGTCAGTTCCAGCGGGGTTTCCGCGGCGCCGTCCTGGGCGTAGGTTGCCAGGAAGTAGCCGAGGTCGGCAAGCGGGTCGCCCACTGTGGCCATCTCCCAATCCATGATGGCAAGGACCCTCGGCGGGGCGGAATGCTCAAACATGAGGTTGCCGATCCGGTAATCCCCGTGCACCACGGAGGCGCGCTGGCTCGCCGGAACGTTCGCCGCGAGCCAGCGCGCAACGGTTTTGATCTCCGGCACGGACCGCCGGGTGGAAGCCTCCCACAGCGAGGAGAACAGGCTCACCTGGCGCTCCAGGTAGCCGTCCGGGCGGCCCACCTTTTCCAGCCCGCCGCCGGTGACGTCCACGCCGTGCAGCGTCACCAGCATGTCGACGGCGGCGAATGCGGTGGCGCGGCGCAGTTCGGCAGTGTCAAGATCCGGTGGTTGTTCGGTGGTGATGACAGCGCCGTCAAGGTGTTCCATGACATAGAACGGCACGCCCAGCACCGATGCGTCGGCACACACTGCGACAATGTTCGGCACAGCAATTCCTGCGGCTTGAACCAGCATCTGGATGCGGGACTCCCGCACCATGTCGTGCGTTGACTTGGCCAATGGCGGACGTGGCCCCCGGCGCAGCACCAGGGCGCGGCTGCCGCGGTGCAGCAGGTAGGTCAGGTTGGAGTGGCCCTCGCCGATCCGCTGCCAGGAGACGGGGCCGGAACCCAGCAGTTCGGCGTCCAGGAAGTCCGTGAGCGCTTCGAGGACCAGAAGCGGCGGCCTGTCCAGGGTTGCGGCCTCGGTACGGGTGGAAACCACCTCGACGCCGTCCGGGTGCGAGATCACGGCTCGGCACCGCCGTCGTTGGTGGTGGAAGCAGTGGTATCGGGGTCGACGACGTCCAGCCGCGCTGCGCCGGCGTCGAGCTCCCTGCGGCGCCGGGAGGAGGCGCGGCGGGAAATCGCCCACTTGTGGGTCTCGTTCGAACCGTCGTAGATGCGGAAGGGCCGCACCTCATTCATGAATGAGGCCAGCGGCAGGTTCTCGGTGACGCCGTCGCCCCCGCAGAGCTGGATTGCGCGGTCCACGACACGGAAGATCGCCTCGGAGCAGTGCACCTTGGCAATGGAGGACAGTGCCGAACCGGCCTTCGGGTCACTCACCAACAGTGCGGCCGTCTTGGTGATGATGGCATCGGAGGTTTCAATATCAATGACCGATTGGGCGATCATCTCCTGGGCGATGCCAAGCTCGGCGATGCGCTGACCAAAAATTTCCCTCTCGTTCGTGCGGTCCAGGACGATGTCCAAGGAGCGGCGGGCCAGGCCCAGCCAGCGCATGCAGTGGGTGAGTCGGGCCGGGCCCAACCGCACCTGTGCGTAGCGGAAGCCCTCCCCTGGTGCACCCAGCACGGCGTCCTCGGCCACGAAACAGTCCTCGAAGTGCACGTGCGGATGGCCGCCGGCGATGGCCCGGTCGGTGGCATAAATTTGCTTGCCGATCCGGACGCCGGGATTGTCCATGTCGACCAGGAGCATGGTTGCCCCGGCAGGCACTCCTTCGCTGGCATCATTCTGTGCCATGACGATGGCGAAAGCGGCCACGTCGGCGCCGCTGATAAACCGCTTGTGGCCGTTGATCAGCCAGCCTCCCTCAACACGCCTGGCCTCGGTCAGGAGGGCTTGCGGGTCGGATCCGGCCCCGGGGTGCGGCTCTGTCATGGCGAAGCACGACCGCACATCCCCGGCGGCGAGGGGTGCGAGGTAGCGCTGCTTTTGCGCATCCGTCGCGACCAGGTTGAGCATGTGCATGTTACCTTCATCGGGGGCCATGCAGTTGAGCACGCTCGCGCCGATGGGCGAGTAACCGGCCTCCTGCAAGATGGCGGACCAGTGCTCGAGTGGCACTCCCTGGCCACCGTATGCAACCGGAACATGCGGGGCGAAAACCCCCGCTTCCTTGGCTGCAGCCATCAACGTTGCCCGAAGTTCCTCGCTGAGTTGCACGCCCGGGCCCGGCTCGGCCGGGACCACGACGGTGCGGATGAACTCGCGGGTGCGCAGCCGGAGGTCCTCCAACGCGGGGGTCTGCGCGCTCATACCGCACCTCCCGAGGAGAGCAGGCCGCCGTCGAGCGTGAGCGTCTGGCCCGTGACCCAGGCGGAATCATCCGAAGCGAAATAGGCGGCTGCCGCGGCGACGTCCTCGGGCGTGCCGAGCCGGCCCAGCGGGTATCTTGCCGCAGTCTCCCCTTCCTTCCCTTCGTAGAGCACCCGGGCGAACTGCGTCTTGACGACAGCGGGCGCAATGGCGTTGACGCGGATGCCGGGGCCAAGTTCCACGGCCAGCGTTCGTGTCAGGTGGATGATGGCAGCCTTCGTGATCCCGTACATTCCGAGTCCTTCAGACGGGGTGTATCCGGTCACCGAAGCAATATTGACCACCGATCCCCTCCGCTCGGCAAAGCCGAGGCCTTTATGGTGGAACGCGCGTTGTATCCATGCGAGCGTGCCAAGGACATTGACCTCCACCATTTTGCGGGCTCCGTCCAGGTCAAGGTCCATCAAGGGCCCATAGAGAGGATTGATTCCGGCGTTGTTGATCAGGATGTCAAGGCCGCCAAATTCACGGGCGATGATGTCAAGCACTTCCGCGCGATGGACCGGGTCGTCGCTTTTGCCGGCCACATAGATGGCGCTTCCTGCCGGAAATGCCGCCGCCGCCTGGACCAGCGGGTCGGACTTGCGAGCCGTGATGCAGACCTTGGCACCTTCGGCAACCAGCCGCTGGGCGATGGCGAGCCCGATGCCGCGGCTTGCACCGGTGACCAACGCGGATTTGCCTGCCAATCGGTGCGCCTTGACTTCATTGTCGTGGTTCATAGCCATCCGTCATCCTCGATACCGACAGTCCAATGTTCCTACTGTCGGCGGGCCCGGCAGGGGTGTCAAGCACATGACGTGCCACCCGTTCCGGGTAAGCCGGGCACGCGGAGAGGTTTGACGATAACAGTTGGGGGGATTGCCGACTGCGGGTGTCCAGTAATACCTCCCAACGAGGTGGCCGGGCGGCGCGAATGTGACCTTTCGACAACCCACCAACCGCGCGAAAAAGCAGATCTTGGCGAGACACCAAGGCTGTGCTGTTAAAGAACCGGGACCATCGCCGCATTGTTCCTGCCGAGGAAGAATTCATCCCAGCAAACCCAACCAACACTTTGTTGGGGCCAAGCAAGCGCGACGTGTGAAGCACATGATTTCCCGCCGCTCTTGGTTCCCAAACGGCGAAGCAGCGCCGGGGTGGCGCTGGTGGACCCGGGCCATGCGTACAGTGCCCTGAATGGGCACGATTAGGGGCAATCCAGGAGCCCACCCCGATCACGATCCAAGGCGTCAACCGCCCTTGGCCAAGACGCCCTCGGGTGACGCGCGCGCAAAGCTTCTGCCGCGTCGGCAACTCACCCTTTCACAGACGCTTCAAGACGTGGATTTTCGTGGGGTGACTGGCTCCGAAATCTCCTCGAGTGACCTGCGGCCTGTGCCAATGTAGTACCCCACTGCGACCATCCCCACTCCTTGTCCGACGAACGTACCAAAAAGAATAGGTCCTATATTTCCGCCGAGTCCGGTGCCCGCAGCATAAAAGAACGCTATGGCACAGACCGGTTTTCCATGGGAAA
>JBBSQT010000053.1:0-9773 GCA_038243775.1 Actinomycetales bacterium
ACGGGAGCCGTTGCTGCCCGGCTTGCCGCCGGCGACACCCTGGTTGCCGCCGCCCGCTACGCCTCAGTGGCGGCAGCACTGGCCGCGACGAAGAAGGGCACCCAAACGGCGTACCCTTCGGCGGCAGAAGTGGCCGCGCTCCTGTAGTTCCGGCAACATTGAGCCGAAAAAAGCCCCGACCGCATCCCGGTTGGGGCTTTTTTGTGGCCCAGTTCAGCGCAGATCAGCGCAGATCAGCGCATTCAAGGCATCGTGTGCCCGTTGACCAGAAGCCCTGCATGCACCTGCGCTTCGTTGATCCCTGCCTGGGTTGCTTCCCTGCCTGGGTCTCCCCGCACAGTGCCTCAATGGCCAGACATGAGAACGCGCCGCCGCCACCCGCCGTCGCCGCCGAAACGGCAGTTACCCCAGGTGCATGTTGTCGATCAGGCGGACGGCGCCCACCTTGGCCGCAATAAGCGCCAGCGCCTCGCCGGTGAACGGGGTGTCCTGGCAGTTTTCGGCACGGACGGCCAGGGTCCGCGGGTCTACCACTTCCAGATAGTCCAGCTCAACGCCCGGGGCGCTGCGCACCAGCTCCTCGGCGGAGGCAATGTCCAGCGGCTCATGGGCGTCGGCCCGGCGTTTGAGCAGGCGCAGCGCACGGGAGAGGACCAGCGCTGATTCGCGGTCGCCTTCCGAGAGGAAGCGGTTGCGGCTGGAGGAGGCCAGTCCGTCCTCGTCGCGCACAATGGGCACGGCAACAATGTCGACGGGGAAGTTCAGGTCCGCCACCATGGTGCGCACCAGCGCCAGCTGCTGTGCGTCCTTCTGGCCAAAGTAGGCCCGGTATGACGGCCGCCCGGCCGCTCCGGGGGCGCTCAATCCGCCGTCGGGCATGCCCACGTGGAGCAGTTTCGCGACCACTGTCAACGCGCCGTCAAAATGTCCGGGACGTGAGGCACCCTCGTACATGCTCCCCAGTTTCCCGGCCGTGAGCCGCACCGTTGGCTCACCGGAGGGGTACATTTGCTCCGCGGTCGGGGCGAACATGAAATCGACCCCCGCCTCCTCCAACAGGGCCAGATCGGCGTCGGCGGTGCGCGGGTAGCGGGCCAGGTCGGTGGCGTCGCCAAATTGCAGCGGGTTCACAAACACACTGGCCACCACCACGGAGTTCTCCGCCACCGCAGCCGCCGCCAGCTGGGCGTGGCCGTGGTGCAGTGCACCCATGGTGGGCACCAGCCCCAGCGTTCCGGCCGGCGCCGAACCCGCTGGCCCTCCCCTACCGGCCCCGCCGGCCCCCGCCCTGGCCAACAACAGCGTGGACGTCTTGGTCTTCAGCTCCGCTATGGTGCTTACGAGTTCAATGCTCATGGTCTTCTCTCTTCGAGGCTTCCTGCAACTGCCTTCCCGTCCGTCACCCGGGCAAGGAAAATCCTAGC
Organism: Actinomycetales bacterium; assembly: GCA_038243775.1. Taxonomy (GTDB): domain Bacteria; phylum Actinomycetota; class Actinomycetes; order Actinomycetales; family Micrococcaceae; genus Specibacter. The sequence continues at coordinate 1,425 of JBBSQT010000053.1, forward strand.
CTCCGACGGCGCCCGTGCCGGCTTCGTCGTCGGGCCTCAAGGCGGCCTGCACGCCAAGGTACGCCTCGGTGGATAACAGCCGGCGGCGGGCGGCCCGGGCAGCGGTGGCCCCGGACATGGCCAGGTAGGCGTCGATGATGTCGCCCGCGCCGGTGTCCAGGGCGTGCTCGCGCAAGGCGGCGGCATGCGCGGCGACAGTGCCGACGTCGCCGCGGGCCACCGGGCCGGTCAGCGCCGATTCTCCTGCGGTGAGCGCATTTTCCAGCGATGCCCGCAGCAACGGGCCCAGCAGCTGGTTCGGCGCCTCAACCCCAATGTCACCCAAAATCTGGGCCGCCTGCGCCACCAGCGTGACCAGGTGGTTTGCCGAATGGGCCAGGGCACCGTGGTAAAGGACGCGGTCGGCTTCGGCAATGACGACGGGCTCGGCGCCCATTTCAACAACAAGGGCCTGCGCGATGGGCAGCATGGCAGGTTCTGCCGTGACCCCGAAACTGGCGTCGGCCAGCCGGGACAGGTCAAGGCTCATGCCCGTGAACGTCATGGCCGGATGCAATGCCAGCGCAATGCCGCCGGCAGCCTTGACGGGAGCCAGGACGGACGTGCCGAATCGCCCCGATGTGTGGGCCACGAGCTGCCCGGCCTGCCACGCACCCATGGCGCCCAGGCCGGCGACCAGCTCGGGCAGGACATCGTCGGGCACGGCCAGCAGCACCAGTTCCGCCCGTTCCACAATGTCCGCGACCTCGAGCACGGGGACTCCCGGCAGCAGCATTTCGGCCCGTTCCCTGGAGGCGTCCGAGACCGCGGAAACCCCGACGACGGCGTGCCCGGCACCGCGCAGTGCGGCGCCCAGGACGGCACCCACCTTCCCGGCGCCAATGATTCCAATGCCTAGCCGGCCCGGCTTAATGGCCACGTTGGCGCTCCTCGGGGGTTGGTAGTCGCGAATCCCCGGGGGCCGGGGATGTTGGTGGGGCGGGGTCAACGGCTGGTTCTTGCTGCAGCCATTTGTCCTGGCGGTGGATCCGCCGGGCCGTTGCGGCCCGGACTGCCTGTTTGTCGAACAGCTCCAGTGCATTCTCCACCGACATGTGGTGGACCAGGGGACGGATGGGGCCCGTGGTGGAATGCAGTTCAAAGTCGACCAGGCCCAGCGCCGCCATCAGCGGTCCCTGGCGCAGCCCCAGCGACTGGGTCCGCTCATGCGGCACCACTTCAAGGCGTCGGAAGATCACACCGTGCCGGCACAGCAGCGCCGTGTCCGTGGCGCGGTACGCGTTGTGGCGCCAGGCGAGCGGATCGATCCAGCGTGCGGAGCGCGGGGAATGCACGAAGCCATGCTGGTTGCCTGGCCCCTTCAGCCCTGCCGTGAACACTTCAAAGGGGTTGTCCACGCCCGGGTCCGGGAACACCAAACCCAGGACGGCCATCACCTCATCGAGGGTTCCGGCCGGCAGGATGACGGTGCGGGAGCCGTGGTCCGAGCCGCCTGTCCCATATCCGGCTACGTTGACACGCACCCGGTACCAGCCGGGAATCCGCCAGAACGGTCCCTGGCTGATGCCCACTGCCTGCACCCGTCCGGGCGGGATGGTCTGCGCGCGGGTTTCCAGCATGCCGTAGTGCAGCCGCACCCCGTCCGCGGACACAGCCACGCGAAAGTTGAAATCGGTGGTGATGGCTTGCCAGTAAGAAGCCGCAATGCCGATGAAGAAGGGGATGCCGGCCACCAGGACGGCGGGCTCCCCGCTCCACACGACCCCCACAATGCCGGCGGCAACAACCACCAGCGCAAAAACGGTGACACCGCTCAGAAGCGCCGCCCCGATGATCCGCCCCGGCTGCAACTCCAGGACCAGCGTCTCGGGCGCCTCCTGCACCTGACCCGGCGCGGCCGGATCAATGCTCACCCCGGACGCGCGGGCCAGAATCGCCGCCCGCAACCGCTTGGCCTCCCCCAGCCTGAGGAAGGAGAGCTTCAGCGCCGACTTCCCGCCGTCGGCCACCTCAAACTTGAGCTCGGCAAGCCCAAACACCCTCGCCAACAAGGGCTGCACGACGTCGATCGCCTGGACCCTGTCGATCCTGGCGCGCCGCTGCTGGCGAAAGATGACGCCGGAGTTGATGTGCACAAACGTATCCGTGACCTGGTAGCGGGTGAAGCGCCACTGCAGGAAGAAGCCCACGCCGAAAATGACGACGGCGGCTCCCACCACCGCGAGCAGGACCAGCAGGCTCCTGGCATCGGGGCCCTGCAGGGTGATCCCGTTCCCGGTGTTGGAAAAGAGCTGGTCGAGGGAGTTCCTGGCAAAGATGAAGACGACTGCGGCCACGGCAATCCAGCCTCGAACCAGCGGGGACACCGGATGGACGCGGTGCCAGGTGTCCTCGCTGTCGGTTTTGAACGCGGGCTCACTGCCCACAAGCGCCCCGCTCACAGCCCGGCCAATTTCGCCTCACCGAGGGCGGAAAGCTGTTCGCGCAGGCGGGCCGCCTCTGCCGCCGGCAGGCCGTTGATCACGGCGTTGGTGCCGGGAGAGGCTGTGTGCAGATGGATGGTGCTCAGCCCAAGCAAGCGCTCCAGCGGCCCCATCGCCACGTCGACGTATTGCATGCGGCCGTACGGGACCACCATGACCCGGTGGAACATGATGCCGCCGCGGATCAGCAGGTCTTCGTCACGTTCGGCATAGCCGATGGCGTACACCTGTCGGGGTATCAGGATGAATTCCCACAGCAGTGAAAGGAGCACCACCGCGGGCAGGCCCCACGCGAGCCAGCCCGGGTAGCCGCCCCAAATGTCCGTACGCTGCAGGACCAGCGGGATGGTGGTGGCGGCAAGGAAGAACAGGCCAATGATGCCCCGCTCTATGAACCGTGCCGTAATGAGCTTCTCCGAGACCCGCAGAAACGTCAGGCCGGTGGGGTCGATGGTGGCTGTCCTAGGCAAATTCTTCCTCCCCGCGGCCTTCACGCTTGGGTCGTGGCTTATGCGGCGGTTCGGTGTCCTCCGGCGGCAGTTTGCAAAAACGTTCCACCATGACGCCCACGGCCACCATGACCAGGCCGCCTGCCAGAAGTGCCGCGATCTGCCAGATGACGCCCAAATCAACACGCATGGAAATGGTGGGAAGCTGGTCCAGCATGATGCCGGCATGCCAGCCGAAAAGCACGGTGCCGGCGTAGGCGCAGGCCTGTGCCAGCACCACCGTCCGCGCAGCCATCAAGGGGTCAAGGACCTTGTCCCGGTTGCCGTCGCGCCAGTGGCGGACCTTGAAACCGAGGATCAGGCAGACAACGACTATCAAACCCATCGTGATCAGGGAGCTTAGTGGCAAAACCGGCAGGGGCATGCTGGCCCGGGAGGTCAGCTCCGTGACCAGCCATCCGCCGGCGGCCAGAACTAGGGCCACGGCCACCAACCATGCAGGCCTGATGGTCCGCATCGTGCTTCTCATTGTTGCCTCATCGCGTCGCTGGGAACTATATATTCAACCGTACTGGCTTTTCACCGGTTTGGAATTCCTGCGGCCGCAAGTTCTTGGCGGGCTTAGTGTTCCTGTCCCGGGTTCGCGTCCGGGACATGGCTTATGCCGGCCATGTCCGACGCCGATGCCGCCAATTCCGCCACGGAGCGACCCCCCAGGGTTGCCTGCGGATCCATCAGGGACCACGGGTACAACACGAAGGCGCGTTCGGCGGCCCTGGGGTGGGGAAGCGTCAGGACCGGGTCCTCGCTCAGCAGCTCACCGTAGGTGATGATGTCCACATCCAGTGTGCGTGCGCCCCAATGCACCTTCCGGACCCGGTGGTGGGCCAGCTCCACGGCCTGGCAGTGTGCCAGCAGGTCAAGCGGGGCCAGGGTGGTGTCCACGGCGATGACCATGTTCAGAAAATCAGGCTGCCCGTCCGGCCCGCCAACTGGCTTGGTGGTGATGACAGGTGACACGTTGTGCAAGCGGACCTCGGGCCTGTCGACCAGATCCGCCACGGCGCTCTGCAGCGTCCCTTCACGTTCGCCCAGGTTGCTGCCCAAGGCAAGAATTGCCCGGGCCGACGGGTTGCTCATGCCGTTTCGCCTGCGGCGGCCAGAACTTGTTCCCGCGCCCTGAAGACGGTGATGCTGACATCACCAAAGGGAACCTGGATGGGTGCCTTCGGCTTGTGGATGGTGACCTCAACGGCCTGCACTACGGGAAAATCGTTCAGTATCCGCTCCGCCGTGCGCGCGCTGAGCGTCTCAATCAAATCAAAGGGCTTGCCGGTGACCATGACCACGACAGTCTCAGCCACGGCCCCGTAGTCGGCCGTTTTGCTCAGGTCGTCCGTTGCGGCCGCGGCGGCAATGTCCAGGTGGAGCACCACGTCCGTGATGAAGGGCTGGCCGTCACGCTTTTCGTGGTCAAATACGCCGTGGTAGCCAATCGCGGAGACGCTTGAAAGCCGGATCGTATCCAAGCGGGTCACTGTGCCGCGCCGAATTCTTCTGCTGCCTGTTGCGCGGTTTCTTCTGCTGCCTGCAGCCGGGCCATGCGGTTTTTCCTGCCCAGCACCAGGCGGGCGGCGACCTTGGCGGCGTCAAGGCTGGCACCGACGTCGTGCACGCGAACCCCCCAGATGCCCTGGGCACCGGCGAGGGCGGTGGTTGCCGAGGTCGCGTCGTCGCGCTCCTTCGGGGCGGCGGCTTTTCCGGCACTTGTCAGCAGCGAGCCCAGGAAACGCTTGCGGGAGGTGCCCACCAGGACCTTGTTGCCCATTTCGGCTACCCGGTCCAGGTTGGCCAGCAATTCCCAGTTCTGCTCGGCATTTTTGGAGAATCCAATGCCGGGGTCAACGATCAGGTTCTCCGGCTTCACTCCTGCCGCATAGAACCGTTCGCGCACTTCACCCAGTTCCCGCACGACGTCCTCCACCACATCGGTGTACTGGGTCAGCGAATCCATGGAGCGCGAGTCGCCGCGGCTGTGCATCAGCACATAGGGTGCCTGGCGCTTGGCGATCAAGGCAATCATGTCCGGGTGGACGTTCGCACCGGAAACGTCATTGATGAGCCCGGCCCCCGCGTCCAGTGCCAGGGCGGCGGTGGAGGCGTGGCGGGTGTCCACGCTCACGAGTGCACCCGCCTTGGCCAGTGTGGCAATGACGTGAAGGATGCGGTTCTGCTCTTCGGCCTCGTCGACTTCCTCGGCACCGGGCCGGGTTGATTCCCCGCCAACGTCAATGATGTCTGCACCGCCGTAGTGCATGCGCAGGCCGTGGGCGATGGCGGTGTCGGTTGAGTCGTAGTCGCCACCGTCGCTGAAGGAGTCGGGGGTGCAGTTCAGGATGCCCATGACCACGGTGCGGTCCTTGGGAAGGGCAGCGAACGTGGCGAAGGACTTGCGGGCCCTAAGGACCGGCAGCGGTGAAGTGGCCGGGCCCGTGCCGGGTGCGGCTGCGAGGGAATCCATGGTTCGTTTGTTACCTTCCGAGAATCAGGCTCATGGCTTCGGCCCGGGTTGCGGGCTCATGAAGCAGGCCGCGAACAGCGCTTGTCACCGTCTTGGCCCCTGGTTTGCGTACCCCGCGCATGGACATGCACATGTGTTCACACTCAATGACAACAATGGCGCCCCGGGGCTTGAGGTGTTCGATCATGGCATCGGCGATCTGGGTGGTGAGCCGTTCCTGGACCTGGGGCCGCTTGGCAAAAATATCCACCAGGCGGGCCAGCTTGCTCAGCCCGGTCACGCGCCCCTCCGAGGAGGGGATGTATCCAACGTGCGCGCTGCCGTGGAACGGCACCAGGTGGTGCTCGCACGTGGAATAAAACGGAATGTCCTTGACCAGCACCATTTCCTCGTGGGCAATGTCAAAGGTGACGCCCAAGACTTCGGCCGGGTCCTGGTGCAGCCCGGCGAAAACTTCGCCGTAGGCCTTGGCCACCCGCTTCGGGGTGTCGATCAAGCCGCTGCGTTCCGGGTCCTCGCCAATGGCAATCAAGATCTCGCGGACTGCCGCCTCAATCCGGGGCATGTCCACCTGGTTTTCGTCACCCGCAAGGGCCGCACCAGAGGTGCCGCCCTGCGCGCAGCCGTGTTCGTCGTCGTAATCAGTCACTGAAGTGATCCTATCGGTTGATTACTACTGGCCGGGAAGTTCCGGGGAATTGCCCTTGCCCAGATCGATCCCCGGAGCACGGCCGGGAGCGTCAACTTCACCGTCAAGGTGGGCGTTGGCGAGCTGGTCCTGGGGAGAGACTGTCTCGGGGTTCGGTGAGCCGGCGGCCGCAGCCTCCATGCGCTCCTTCTCCGTGACAACAGGCGGCAGGTCCGAGACAGGCCGGGATTCCTTGGACAGCCAGACCTTGCGCTGGGCCGGCTTGCGCAGATCCGTGAAAATCTTTGCAATCTCGGCCTGGTTCAAGGTCTCGCGCTCCAACAGTTCAAGCGCCAGCTTGTCCAGGATGTCGCGATTCAGGATCAGGGCCTCATAGGCGTCGTCGTGGGCCTGGTCGATGAGCTTGCGCACTTCCTCATCCACCACTGCGGCCACCGACTCCGAATAATCACGGTCGTGGCCGGCACTACCGCCCAGGAAGGGCTCACCCGCCGCGGCGCCAAGCTTCACGGCGCCGACGCGCTCACTCATGCCGTATTGGGTCACCATGGCACGGGCAGTCCCGGTGGCCTTTTCGATGTCGTTGGAGGCGCCGGTGGAGGGGTCGTGGAACACGATTTCTTCGGCAACACGCCCACCCATGGCGTAGGCCATCTGGTCCAGCAGCTCGTTGCGGGTGATCGAGTACTTGTCGTCCTCGGGCACCACCATGGTGTAGCCCAGGGCGCGGCCGCGGGGCAGGATGGTGATCTTGGTGACCGGGGCCGTGTTGTGCATGGCCGCGGCAACCAGCGCGTGGCCGCCTTCGTGGTAGGCGGTGATCTTGCGCTCGAGTTCCTTCATGACGCGGGTGCGCTTCTGCGGACCGGCCATGACACGGTCAATCGACTCATCCAGGGCGCGGTCGTCAATGAGCTGGGCGTTGGAGCGGGCCGTCAGCAGGGCAGCTTCGTTGAGCACGTTGGCCAGGTCGGCGCCCGTGTAGCCGGGCGTCTTCTTGGCGACGGCGTTCAGGTCAACGCCGGGGGCCATGGGCTTGCCCTGGGCGTGCACCCTGAGGATCTGTTCGCGGCCCAGGCGGTCCGGGGCCTCAACGGGTATCTGGCGGTCAAAGCGGCCGGGTCGCAGGAGTGCGGGGTCCAGGACGTCGGGACGGTTGGTTGCCGCGATCAGGATGACGTTGGTCTTGACGTCGAAGCCGTCCATTTCCACAAGCAGCTGGTTGAGGGTCTGCTCGCGCTCATCGTTGCCTCCGCCAATTCCGGCACCACGGTGACGGCCGACGGCGTCGATCTCGTCAACGAAGATGATGGCCGGGGAATTCGCCTTGGCCTGCTCGAACAGGTCACGGACACGGGATGCGCCCACGCCGACGAACATTTCCACAAAGTCGGAGCCGGAGATGGAGTAGAACGGCACGTTGGCCTCACCGGCGACGGCGCGCGCCAGCAGGGTCTTGCCGGTGCCGGGAGGACCGTAGAGCAACACGCCCTTGGGGATCTTGGCGCCCACGGCCGTGAACTTGTCCGGGCTCTGGAGGAAGTCCTTGATTTCGTGGAGTTCCTCCACCGCCTCATCCGCGCCGGCGACGTCGTTGAACGTCACCTGCGGGTGGTCCTTGGTGAGCAGCTTGGCCTTGGACTTGCCGAATTGCATGACCTTGTTGCCGCCACCTTGCATGCGGGAGAACAGAAACCAGAAGATGAGCCCGATCAGCACGAACGGGATCAGCAGCGAGAGCATGCTGGACCAGAAGTTGTTCGACGCCGGCTGGTCGTCGAAGGACTTCAGGTTGGCCGCGTCAATCGCGTCCACCATGGTTGTTGCGCGGTAGCCGCCATAGTAGAACTGGACGGTCTTGCCAGCCTTTGTGCCGGCCTCCGTGGTGTAGTCGGCCTTGAGCTCCATGTCCACGCGGCCTTCGGAACCAAAGACCTTCGCAGAAGCAACCTTGTCGGCCTTGAGCAGGGACAGGCCCTCAGAGGTCTCAATCCGGGTCTGGCCGGCACCGGTCAGGGTGGCGAGGGCAACTCCAATGAGCACCACCACCACAATGATCCAGAAAAATGGACCCTTGAAGAGTTTCTTGACTTTCATGTGTTCGAGGCCACGCCTCGTCCCTCCCGCTCAACCAATTCAAACTTGTCCAGGACGCACGCGATACGTCCCCACGTAACAGCTTTACACCGTTCGTCTTGCTACACGTACAGGAATTAGCTTTAGTTCCCTGAGGGCATAACGATTTAC
>JBBSQT010000054.1:0-9733 GCA_038243775.1 Actinomycetales bacterium
CGGCGGGACGCGCCTGTCCGGCGGGACGCGCCTGTCCGGCGGGACGCGCCTGTCCGGCGGGAGGCGGGTGCCGCCGTCGTCGATTTTGTTCTGGTGAGCGCCCTGGTCACGGTGATCTTTGTGGCCCTGATGCAGCTGACCCTGGCCCTGCACGTGCGCAACACGGTGGCCGACGCGGCATCCTCGGCAGCCCGCTACGGCGCGCTGGGGGACAGGACCCCGGCCGACGCGCGGGACCGTGCCGCCACACTGGTGGCCGGCGCGTTGGGGCCGGGGTATGTGCAGGACATTGCGGTGGGCGTGGAGTCCGTCAACGGCTTGAACGTGCTGCGGGTGTCCATCACTGCTCCGCTTCCGTTGCTGGGGCTGCTGGGCCCCTCGCGCTCGCTGGAGGTGAGCGGTCATGCCGTCATCACCAACTGAGGGTGGGCATCCCGGTGCGGAGGAGGGCAGCGCCATTGTGGAGTTCATCTTTTTGACGGTGCTGCTCATGGTTCCGGTGGTGTACCTGATCCTGACCGTGGGGCAGGTGCAGGGCGGGGCCTACGCCGTGGTGGGCGCCGCCGACCAGGCCGTGAAAGTCTTCGTTCTGCACAAGGACGCGTCGGCCGCGGAAGGCGCAGCGGTGCAGGCCATGGAAATGGCGGTGGCGGACATGGGTTTTGACCCGGCCAATGCGCAGCTGTCGATCGTGTGCGACGGCGGCTGCTTCACTCCCGGAACCCTCGTCACCGCCCATGTGCAATTGCGGGTGGAACTTCCCGTGGTCGGATCACTGCCGGGGGTCACCGCCAACGCCGCGACCGTGGACTCCACCGCCACCCAAAAAGTGGGGCGCTTCAAATGAGACCACAGCTGTTGAACAACCCGGACAAACCTGACAACCCGGACAAACCTGACGACCCGGACAAACCTGACGACGGCGGCCACATCATGGTGCTGCTGATCGGCTACGTCCTGGTGGTGTTGCTGCTCATTACGGTGGTGGCGGCAGCCGGCAGCATCTACCTGGGCCACAAGAAACTGTTCACCCTCGCCGACGCTGCCGCGCTCGCAGCCGCCGACACCTTTGAGCTCACTGGCGGCAGCGCCGACACCGACCCGGACACGTTGTTGACGGACTCCCGAGTCTCCACCACCGCACAAAACTACCTGTCCAACGTGCAAGTGCCGGCCGGACTGGGCAGCATTGTCCTTGACCCGGGCACCGGAGCCGTCGACGGCCGGACCGCCCAAGTCAACATGAGCGCCGTCGTGCATCCACTGTTCATCAACTTCCTGGTCCCGGACGGGATAGCCGTCAGCGTCACGAGTACGGCACGTGCCAATCTGCTGCTGTAGGCTTGAATACCATGGCAGAGATCGACTTTCCCGCAGAACTCCGCGCCCTTCGCGCAACGTACATCTCCATCGAGCAGGTCTCCGAAGTGCCGCAGCTTTTGGAGGACATCGAGGATCTGTCCGACCAGGCAGGCTCGCCCAACCTCTGGGACGATCCCGCTGCCGCACAAAAAGTGACGTCCCGGCTCAGCCACGCCCAGTCAAAGCTGGAAAAGCTGCGCACCTTGGAGGCCCGGATCGATGATCTGGAGATCCTGGTGGAACTGGCCCAGGAAGAGGGCGACGCCGAATCCCTCGCCGAGGCTGCCAAGGAGCTTCCGGCCCTGCAAAAGTCGCTGGAAGATTTGGAAATCGTGACCCTTCTGGCCGGTGAATACGACGAGCGCGAGGCTGTCATCACCATCCGTTCCGGCGCCGGCGGCGTGGATGCTGCCGACTTTGCCGAAATGCTGTTGCGCATGTACCTGCGCTGGGCCGAACGCCACGGCTACCCCACAGCCGTGTTGGACACCTCCTATGCTGAAGAGGCCGGGCTGAAGTCGGCCACCTTCGAGGTCAAGGCACCGTACGCCTTTGGCACGCTGAGCGTCGAGGCCGGCACCCACCGCCTGGTGCGTATCAGCCCCTTCGATAACCAGGGCCGCCGCCAGACCTCCTTCGCTGCGGTCGAGGTCATCCCGCTCATTGAATCCACGGACAGCATCGACATCCCGGACAACGACATCCGGGTTGACGTGTTCCGTTCCTCCGGCCCCGGAGGGCAGTCCGTGAACACCACCGACTCCGCCGTGCGCCTGACCCACATTCCCACTGGCACCGTGGTGTCGATGCAGAACGAAAAGTCGCAGATCCAGAACCGTGCGGCCGCCCTGCGCGTGCTGCAGTCGCGCCTGCTGCTGCTGAAAAAGGCCGAGGAAGATGCCACGAAGAAAGCCATGGCCGGGGATGTCAAGGCATCGTGGGGCGACCAGATGCGCTCCTACGTGCTGAACCCGTACCAGATGGTCAAGGACCTGCGCACGGAACACGAAGTGGGCAATGCCGGTGCCGTGCTCGACGGCGAGATCGACGACTTCATCGACGCCGGCATCCGCTGGCGTGCCGACCAGCGCAACGCCGCGAAGCACTAAGTCGCTGTCCATCCCGTTGGGAGTCACACCGGCGAACGGCGTCGAGCCTTCTCGCGGCAGTGCCGGGGCAGTTGACAGCTATGCGGCTGAGACCAAGAACGGTGCGTTGTAGGCAGCCACAACCCGTCGTTTCACATCCTCGGGGTTGGCCAAGTCCTTCCATTCAAGCCTGACAAACCGCCAGCCCATTTCCATGAGACGCTTTTCTCGTTTCCGTTCCTCCAAGATGATCTTGTCCGTGCGTTCACAGGCGAAATATTTGCTGTCTCCGTCAAACTCGACGATCAGCATTTGCTCCTCCCACACGAAATCGGGCCGGTACATCCGATCGCCCGCGATCAATTCTTTCTGCAGCTCAGGTTGGTCGATCTTCATGGCCGCCTGGCTCAATCGGGTCCTTGACTCGCCGGGAGATTCCGATTTTCCGTCCAGGGCGTGCAACACCCGCCGTGCACGCCTGACGCCGCGACGTTGCGGCATCGCGTTGACAATGCTCCACATGATTTCGATCCGGGCGTCTTTGTACAGGGCATGGTCTCCAATGACCACCGCCTCCGCAAAGCCGCCCATTCTGGCGCAATCCACGACAGTTCTCTCCAAGGTTGTTGCCGTGAGGGGCATGCCATTGGTCAGCTTCAGCTCTTCGATTTCCGAAGCATCCAATGTTTCATGGTGTGGGTTGACGTCCCGGGCTCCGCTGGAGGAAGAATTCGTTGATGACGTTGTGACATGGACCAGTGCACTGCAGTTCCAGATGAACAATCCGTGGAGCCGCGCTGCACTGAAAAACGAATACACGGGTTCGCCGCGGACAGTCAACACGTGAGCAAAAAGTCGCAGCTTTTCCTGCTCCCATGGTTTGCACCGGAGCCACTGCGCAGCTTGTACGTAGACGCCCTTGCGCAGCCGGAAGATGAGTCCCCGCTTCAGTGCGCTTGCGAGGACCCGTTCACCCAGGCCGGCGTCGGCCAACTGTGCAGTGGTTGCAAGCTGGGACAGCGGAGGCCAGGGTTTCCTCAACCTTTGTTCCAACGACTTCTGTTCCATGGCTAGAGTGTGTTCGTGGCCGCAGGGAACTTCAATGACATTCCGCGGAAATGGTCGAATCTGTGGATGTCGCGGCGCTGGTGCCCGCGAACCGACTAAAAAGCTTCAGCCAATGCGGCCTTTGGCAATCGCGGTCGGGCGTAAGCTCCGGGCGTCCAGGGTTTGCATAGTTGCCGGCAGGCCGGCCCCGCTCTCGGCGGGATGAACGATCCGTTTGGGGTGGACTTTACCGGCGACGGGGCCAAGCTGCGAACATGCCCCACAAGATGCACCGTTGCCGTGGGTTGGCCCCGTTGCCGGCAGGCCGGTCCCGATCCCGCGCAGCAGCGAAGCGGGTGCCGCAACCACTTCAGCCACGGGCCCGATCCCCGGCCGCCTCCGCGCCGCCCGCCAAGGCACCCGCCCCGCCAATCATCCGCAGCACCAGCTTCCGCCCTGATTCACGGCACCCCCCCCGCCTCGACACACCGGCACGGAAGGAGCAATAGCACGGCCGCACGCCTATAGTCGTTAAGCTGGCGGTTTCTTTCCCCGAACCATGCCCGGCTGTCAGCATGCCAGCACACCCCGCTGGAGGGGCAATGAAAAAGTCATGATTCGATTTGAAAATGTGAGCATTGCTTACGACCGAAAGTCCAAGCCGGCGCTCAGTGACGTTTCGCTCGACATTCAGCGCGGCGAGTTCGTTTTCCTTGTCGGCTCCTCGGGCTCAGGCAAGTCAACGATGCTGCGCCTCGTGCTGCGTGAATACAAGACCGAGCACGGGCAAATCTACGTGGCCGGCCAGAACGTTGCCAACGTGCCCAGCTGGCGCGTGCCCAAGTTCCGCCGCGGCATCGGCGTGGTGTTCCAGGACTTCCGCCTCATTCAAACCAAGACGGTTTTCGCCAACGTCGCCTACGCCATGCAGGTGCTGGGCAAATCCCGTGCCGCCATCCGCGCCGAAGTTCCGCGCGTGCTGGAGCTGGTGGGCCTGGAGGACAAGGGCCACCGCAAGCCCACCGAGCTTTCCGGCGGTGAGCAGCAGCGTGTCGCGATTGCCCGCGCCATCGTCAACCAGCCGGGAATCCTCCTCGCCGACGAGCCCACCGGAAACCTTGATCCGACCACCAGTGCCGGCATCATGGAAATCCTGGACAAGATCAACCAAAACGGCACCACGGTGGTCATGGCCACCCACGATGATGACATTGTGAACTCTATGCGCAAGCGTGTCATCGAGCTCCAATTCGGCGAAATTGTCCGCGATGAGCAGACCGCCCAATACACTTCAGCGATTCCCATCGTCCCCGCCGCTCCTGCCCCCGTGAAGCACGACGCCGAGCCCCAGACCCGCCGCCAGCGGATAGTCAGTGCCGCGGCAGCAAGCGTCGAGCCCGAGGACGCCATGCCGCCCCGGCTTGAGCGGAAACGCGGACCGGACGTCGTGGGTGTGAACACTGCTGGTGAGGACACTGCTGGTGTGAACACTGCTGGTGTGAACACTGCTGGTGTGGACACTGCTGGTGAGGACAATGCTGGTGCCGAGAATCTGAATGAGGACCAAAAGTGAGACTTGCTTTCATCATGAGCGAGTTGGGCAGCGGCCTGCGCCGCAACCTGACAATGGTCATTTCGGTCATTCTGGTGACGTTTGTATCCCTCACCTTTGTGGGTGCCGCCGGAGTGTTGCAGATGCAGATCGGCCAGCTCAAGGGATTCTGGTACGACAAGGTCCAGGTGACTGTCTACCTGTGCAACGACGTGCCGGCCAACACCAACTGCATTACAGGCCCGGTCACGGACGAGCAGAAGCAAAGCATTGAAGGCATGCTGGAATCGGCCGCCGTCAAGCCCTACATCGAGAAGTGGACATTCGAATCGCAGGACGAGGCCCTGGGCCACTTCCAGGAGCAGTTCGCGAACTCGCCCTTGGTCGACTCGGTGGAGGCTGCCAACTTGCCGTCGTCCTTCCGCATCAAGCTCACCGATCCGGAAAAATACCCGATCATTAATGAAACCTTCTCCGCCACGCCGGGCGTGGACTCCGTCGTTGACCAGCGCAAGGTCCTGGAGAAGCTGTTCTCCTGGATGAACATCGCCACGTACGTCGCCATTGCGGTGGCCGGGTTGATGATTGTGTGTGCGGCGTTGTTGATCGCCACCACCATCAGGCTTTCGGCCCAATCCAGGACGCGGGAAATCGAGATCATGCGCTTGGTGGGTGCCTCCCGCACGGTCATCCAGCTGCCCTTTGTACTCGAGGGGGTCATTGCAGCGACGATTGGTGCGCTCCTGGCTTCCGGTGCGGTGTGGGCCATTGTCCATTTCTTCATGGGCGGATATCTGGCCGAATCAAACTCCGGGACGCCCTTCATTTCCGCCGCGGATGCGTTCACAATTTACCCAGTATTGATCCTTCTGGGCATCGTGTTGGCCGGCCTGTCCTCGGCCTTTTCGCTGCGCAAAAATCTGAAAGTGTAGGATTGTTGGGGGGCTGTGACAAAAGATGCGTTTGTGTCCAGCGTTATCAGTGTGATCGAGCGGCAACCTTTGAAGGAGTTACACGGCATGAACTTGGAATCAAGCAGGGGAGATGGATGCGTCAAATCTCCCCGTCTTGGGCGCAGCATGCCCGGTACCCGCAGCCTCACGAACCGTGTCCTTGTAGGGGTAAGCACCGTCCTGGCCGTCGGTCTGCTGGGACTCGTTCCACCGGCACAAGCCGATGATTCCCAGGGAGAAGCTGCCGCGCGCGCGCAGCAGGGGCAGCTCGAGCAACAGGCTCATGATGTTCAGTCGTCACTGGAATTTGTTGATGCCGGCATAGCCAAGTCAGCGGCCGATCTGGTCACCTTCCAAGGCCAGCTGCCCGGCGCACAGGCAGCGCTGGCTGAGGCCGGAACCCGGGTCAGCGCCGCCACTGGCGAGGTGAACTCCCTGGCAGCCAGGATTGACCTGGCACAGCAAAGCAAGGACAAAATCACGGCGCAGATTGCCGCAGACGCGCAAAAGGCGACAGAAACAAAGGCCATGATTGGGCAGATTGCCGCCCAGTCGTACAAGGCCGGGGGACTGCCCATGAACCTCACCCTGATTCTGGGGGCGGAATCCTCCAACGATCTTGCGAGCTCCATTGATCTGGCCGAACTGGCTCTCCGCAGCCAAACGGCTGCGTTGGAAGCCTTGACGGCACAAAAAGCAACAAACCAGAACGCCCAGGCGCGCCTTGTTGCCGTCGAAGCCGAAATCAAGGATCTGAAGGGGCAGGCCGAGACGGCCCTGGCCGCCGAGCAGGTCGCCCGGGACCAGGCCGCCGCCAAGAAGACCGCGGTGGACAAGCTGATTTCCGACTCCGCCGTGCTTAATGCCAAGCTCGAGGCCGAGAAGCCGCGCATTCAGAAAAAACTGCAGGAAGTGGAAACACAAAAAGCCAATGTGGCGTTCCAGATTTCTGAGATTCAGCGCAAGGAACGTGAAGCTGCAGAGGCCGCAGCCAGGGCTGAGGCAGAGCGTGTGGCCCGTGAACAGGCAGCTGCTTCTGCTGCTGCGGCGCAAGCCCAGGCCAACCTTGGTGGCGGCAGCGCCTATGTTCCGCCGCCGTACTCGCCCCCGCCCTATGTAGCCCCAGCGCCGGGAAACCCTTCCGCTTTTGGCCTGCAGCACCCCTTCGCCAGCAACATCCCCATCACGTCCAGCTTCGGCTGGCGCCAGACACCTGCCGGCACCATTGACTTCAACGGCACCGGATCCTATCTGCACTCCGGCATCGACTTTGGTGCAACGTGTGGCACCCCCGTCTACGCACCGGCCGACGGTGTGGTCCAGATCGCAGGCCAGACAACGGTTGTCAACGGCGGCGGCAACGTTCTGTACATCAGCCACGGAGTGGTCCAAGGCAACGCCCTCCTCACCGTTTTTTACCACAACTCCTCGGTGATTGTCTCCGCAGGACAGTCGGTCAGGCAGGGCCAGCTGGTTGCTTATTCCGGCAACACCGGAAACTCGACCGGCTGCCACGCCCACTTCGAAACCTGGCTCAACGGCAGCCCCGTCGACCCGATGGGCCTGCTTTAGCCCGGGCGGCCCCGCACCTTCGCGTACAGTTGCTAAAGTAGGGCACTGCGCCGCTGTCATTTCGGACCGCGTGCAGAGTGCAGCCAGAACAAACATGAGAAGGAGCCTGCCGTGCCCAAGGAAAGTGGCCTGAAGGTGGTGGCCACCAATCGCAAGGCCCGGCATGACTACCACGTCATGGACACCTTTGAGGCCGGATTGGTCCTGATGGGCACCGAGGTCAAATCACTGCGTGAAGGCAGGGCTTCCCTGGTGGACGGTTTTGCCACATTTTACAATGACGAGCTTTGGCTCGAAGGCGTCTACATTCCTGAATACCTCAACGGCAGCTGGACCAACCACACCGCCCGCCGCCGCCGCAAGCTGCTGCTGCACCGCGAAGAACTGGAAAAGATTGACCGCAAGACCCGCGAATCCGGTTACACAATTGTGCCGCTGCAGCTGTACTTCAAGGACAGCAGGGCCAAAGTGGAGATCGCCGTCGCCCGCGGCAAGAAGGATTACGACAAGCGCCAGTCGCTGCGAGAGAAGCAGGACAACCGCGAGGCACTGCGCGACATGCGTGAAAAGAACCGCGGCAGCGCCTAAGAGCTGAGGCGGGGGAGGAAGGGAAGATGTCAGCAGTGAGGGGCAGGCGCTGGTGGATCATCGGCGCGGGCATCGTTGTGGTGGTGCTGGTGGTTGTTTTCGCGGTCGTCTTCACCAGAGGCAGCGCTTCAGCCCCCGGACCTGAATCTTCGACGGCGCCCACCCCCGGCGGCACGTCCGCTTCCCCGAGCACGACGGCGGCACCGCCTCCCAGCGCAAGCCCGGCTCCCAGCGCAAGCCCGGCTCCGGCGTCGTCCGCGGCAGCACCGTCCCCGGGTACGTCGTCCCCAGCAGCACCGTCCCCAGCCGCGGGGAAGGCCGCAGCCGCATTGGCTGCCATGACCTTGGAGCAAAAGGTGGGGCAGGTGCTCATGGTGTCCTCGCCCGTGACCGGTGCCGACGCCGAATCCCTGTACGCGCTGGACACCTTGTACGTGGGCAATATTTTCATGAAGGGCCGCAGCACGGCGGGACAGGCGGGGATTGCGGATGTGGTTTCGGCGATCTCGGCCCACGTTTCGGGCGACCGGACGGCGGGCGTGCGCCCGTTCGTGGCGACGGACCAGGAGGGCGGCTTCGTGCAGATCATGCGCGGGGCGGGCTTTGCCGACATGCCCCAGGCCATCGAGCAGGGCGGGCTTCCCGTGGCGGCCCTGCGGCAGGAGGCCACCATGTGGGGCGGTCAGCTGGCCGCAGTGGGCGTCAACGTCAACCTTGCCCCGGTCCTGGACACCGTCCCCAGCGCCGAGTTCGCACCGCAAAATCAGCCCATCGGCGCCTTCGGCCGGGAGTATGGCTACACGCCGGCCACCGTTTCAAGCCACGGGCTAGCCTTCGCCCAAGGCATGCGCGCGGCGGGGATTGAGGCGACCGTGAAGCACTTCCCGGGGCTGGGGCGCGTCACTGCCAACACCGATGTCGCGGCCGGGGTGGCGGATGACATCACGGTGCGCAATGACCCGTTCGTGCAGCCGTTCAAGGATGCTGTGGCGGCGGGCGTGCCGTGGTTGATGATGTCCAACGCGTCGTACGCCAAGATCGACCCGACTGTGCAGGCCCCGTTTTCCCGCGTCCTGGTCCATGACATGGTGCGCGGGGACCTGGGCTTCACAGGCATCATTGTCAGCGATGACATGTGCGACGCCGTCCAGGTCGCCAGCGTGCCGGTGGGCCAACGCGGCGTGCAGTTCATCCGGGCGGGCGGGACCATGGCGCTGTGCACCAACCAGTCCCTGATGCCGCAAATGTATGCGGGGATGGTGTCAACGGCGCAGGCCGATCCGGCGTTTGCCGCACAAATTGATGATGCGGCGCGGATCGTGCTGGAAATGAAGGCTGGCCGCGGCTTGGTGGGCTGAGCCGGGGAATATTTTCCCCGCGGAATGCGCTAGCATGGATACACCACGCTTGGTTCCTCCGGGAACGGTGCGTGGCTTTGAAAAAACAATAGGGGATGATCGGTTTCGACGGTGTTTGTCGAGACAGGTGAAGCGGGTCGAGGATACAGGGTTATCTCGTAAACGATCTCTGTAAAACAATAAGTGCTGAATCAAATCGCACTGACTTCGCTC
>JBBSQT010000055.1:0-9724 GCA_038243775.1 Actinomycetales bacterium
CCTGGGGTTCGTCATCGTGGCGCTGCTGGGCTGGGCGTTCTTCCAGTACGGCATGGGCACCCTGGCCGGCGGCCTGGAACACCTGCGGGAACAGGGCGACCTCACCGGCATCCTCCAAACCACCCTGTTCCTGCCGTTCGTGCTGGTTCTTGGCGTGACTTCCATCGCCGCAGGCATTGCCACCGCCATCCCGGAACCGTTCACACCACTGCCGTTGGGCGCAACGATGGCCTTGGGCGGGGGCATCGCCCTCTTTTACGCCACCAACGCCGCCGTCTCACTGCGGTACGGGCAGCCGCCGCGCACGGTTCTGGCCCGGAGCGTCCCCACGGTGGCGATTGCGCTGGGACTCCTGCCCGCCAGCGCAAACCAGCCGTCCGCCGCCGTACTCGGGATGGCGGCGGCCCTGCTCGGGGCGGTGGCGGCCTATGTGGAATTCAGCGCACGACGGCGCCACCCACCGTGAGCGCCTACCCTGCCGAGGCTCCGTGCAGCAGATCCGCGGCGAGGTCCACGTGCCGGTGCACCAGCGCTGCCTTGAGTTCGACGCCGGACGTCTCCCCCACGCCCAGCCGCACCAGCGCGAGGGCTTCGGCGGCGGCGGCGAGTGCGTTGCCCGAGCGGGAGAGCTCGCGGTGGACGTCGTTGAGGTAGCCGCCGGTGCCGAGAGGAATCTCCATTCCTTCGCTGGGCGCCGTGCGCTGGGCTTCCACGGCGAGGCCGCGCACGACGGGCAGCAGGTCGGCGAGGTCATTCGCCACGAGGACCATGGCCTGGTAGGTTGCGGCGGTCTGCTCCGGCGGGTGCGCGGCGCCGGACGCTGGGCCGTGCCCGGCGCTCTCGAGCCCTTCGAGCATCTGGTGGAAGCGGTCCAGCCCGCGCCGGAACCTGTCGTGGTCGCGGCGCCAGACGCCCTTGCCGAGTTCGGCGTCGTCGCGCTTCGCTTGGCGCGAGGCACCAAAAAGTCCCTTGAGCATGCTTAGAGATACTGCCCGGGTCCGCCGGCGTCCGGCATGCCCATGGGTGCGCCGACCTGTCCGGCGTTGGCGGGATTGCCGCGGCCGGCCGGCGCCCGCTGCGGTTCGCCGTTCTCCCCGACAATGACACCGGGGGCGATCATGGTCCCCGGCGGCAGTTGGTGCATGGCGAGCCGGGCTGCGGTTTGCTGGCTGGCCATGGATTGGGCGGCCAGCGCGGTCTGAATGCCGTGGAACAATCCTTCCAGCCAGCCGACCAGCTGGGCTTGGGCGATGCGCAGCTCCGCATCCGACGGTGCGCTGTCATCGGTAAAGGGCAGGCTCAGGCGGTGAAGTTCTTCGACGAGTTCGGGGGCCATCCCGTCCTCCAGCTCGGCGATGGAGGCCTGGTGGATCTCGGCCAGTCGTGTGCGTGCGGCGTCATCAAGCGGGGCACTCTTGACCTCGTCCAGCAGCTGTTTGACCATGGTGCCAATGCGCATGACCTTCGCCGGCTGGTCCACCATCTCCGCCACGTTGGCCGGCTTCTTGGCCGCCCGGCGTTCCTGCGCTGCGGAAGTTGCCTCCCCCAGGACTTGCTCCCGGTCTTCCGTGGGCTCCGAAGTGGGCTCCGCCGTGGGCTCCGCCGTGGTGCCTGAAGTGGGCTCCGCCGTGGTGTCCGAAGTGGTGTCCAAAATATTGCCCAAAATCGTGCCTTCGGCCGTGTTGCCCGGGGCCGGGATCTGCGCCTTTTCACTCATAGTGCCAGTCTCTCACGGCCGCGCAAGTGGCACCCCGCCGCCCGCTTTTCAGCACGGCTCCCCCTGCTTCCGGATCTGTGCCCGCGTTGTTCGGGTGGTCCTTGGAACCCACAGAAGGCGCCTGCTGTGGAAGTTGTGAGGCAGCAACTGCCACACAGCCGGGGCGGGTCAATGTGTGGCTTTAAACGGACGACGGCGCGTCCCCGGCTCATTGCGGGGACGCGCCGTCGCGCTTTACTTTGGTCAGGACGGCGGCAATCAGCAGCAGCGGCCCTCGGGGTTGGCGTCCTGGCGGGCCATCTTGTCCCGCCAAAATTCCTTGACGTTCATCGGCGGCACCTCACAGCCGGTGGCGCCATGGTGCTCCAGGTATTTCTCGTACGCGTCCTCGCCGAAGACACCCTTGAAGTACCTGTTCACGGAGCCCAGCACACCGGCGGTGCGGCGCAGGACTCCCCTGGGCATGGTTTCCATGGTCAGTGCCCGACCCGGGCGTTTTGCCTGCCGGGCTCGGCCCATTCCTGCGTGATGGCCTTTTCGGCCGCCGTC
This sequence comes from Actinomycetales bacterium, assembly GCA_038243775.1. Lineage (GTDB taxonomy): Bacteria > Actinomycetota > Actinomycetes > Actinomycetales > Micrococcaceae > Specibacter. The sequence goes on from JBBSQT010000055.1 coordinate 2,267, forward strand.
GGAAGGGGACCTGCCGGGGCGAAGATGCGCGAGGGAATGGCCGGGTCCTCCATGCTGGGGCCGCCGCCGGCGCGGATGGAGCGGACGGAGACCAGGACCGCCGTCGTAATGACGATGATTGAGAGCACCACGAAGATGATCGACAGGGTGCCCTGGACGGCGGTGTTGCGGACCACTGCCTCCATGGCCTCGACCGTCTTGGCCGTGCCAAAGCTGGTCTTGCCCTCCGCCAGCGCATCCTGGAAAGCGCGGTGCTGCGCCCAGTAGCCCACGCCGGGAACCGTGGAGAAGATCTTCTGGAACGAGGCCACCACTGTGACCACGGTGACGAAGGCCAGCGGGGCGATGATGATCCACAGGTACTTCAGGCGCGTGTTCTTGGAGGCGATGGTCAGGCACACTGCCAGGGCGATGGCGGCGAGGAGCTGGTTGGCGATGCCGAACAGCGGGAACAGGGTGTTGATGCCGCCGAGGGGGTCGGTGACGCCCATGATGAGGATGGCGCCCCAGCCGGCAACCATGATGGCCGTGGTGATCCATGAACCCGGGCGCCAGGAGGTGTCCTTGAACCTGGGCACGAAGTTGCCGATGGAATCCTGGAGCATGAAGCGGGCCACGCGGGTTCCGGCGTCGACGGCGGTGAGGATGAACAGGGCCTCAAACATGATGGCGAAGTGGTACCAGAAGCTCATCATGGCCTGCCCGCCGGCCACCTGCTGCATGATGTGGGCCAGGCCGACGGCGAGGGTCGGGGCGCCGCCGGTGCGCGAGACGATGGACTCTTCGCCGACGTCGGCCGCGGTCTGGGCGAGCGTGGCCGGGTCGACGTGCACGCCGGTCAGGCCAAGCGAGTTCACAAACGCGGCTGCACCTTCAATGGTGCCGCCGGTGGCGCCCGCGGAGGCGTTCATGGCGAAATAGATGCCGCGGTCAATGGACAGTGCGGCGACGAGTGCCATGATGGCCACGAAGGATTCCATGAGCATGCCGCCGTAGCCGATGTACCGGGACTGGCGTTCCTTCTCCATGAGCTTGGGCGTGGTGCCGGAGGCGATCAGGGCGTGGAAGCCGGAGAGGGCGCCGCAGGCGATCGTGACAAACAGGAACGGGAAAATTGAACCGGAGAAGACGGGGCCGTCGGAGCGGAAAGCGAATTCGCTGAAGGCGGGGACCTCAATGACGGGGCGCACCAGCACGATGGAGGCGGCCAGCATGACGATGGTGCCGATCTTCATGAACGTGGAGAGGTAGTCGCGCGGGGCCAGCAGCAGCCAGACGGGCAGGATGGCGGCGATGAAACCGTAAATAATGATGCCCCAGGCCAGCGTGGTGCGGTCCAGGTGGAAGAAGGAGGCGCCCCATTCGGTGTGGGCCACCATGCCGCCGCCAATGATGGCTGCGAGCAGGAGCACGAAGCCGATCAGGGAGATTTCCATGACCTTGCCCGGGCGCAGGTAGCGCAGGTACACGCCCATGAACAGGGCGATCGGGATGGTCATGGACACGGAGAACACGCCCCACGGGGATTCGCCGAGGGCGTTGACCACCACAAGGGCCAGGATGGCGACGATGATGATCATGATCAGCAGCGTGGCGATCAGTGCCGCGGTGCCGCCGATGACGCCGAGCTCCTCACGTGCCATCTGGCCCAGGGAACGGCCGCCGCGGCGCATGGAGAAGAACAGGACCAGGTAGTCCTGGACGGCGCCGGCAAGCACGACGCCGACGATGATCCAGATGGTGCCCGGCAGGTACCCCATCTGGGCTGCCAGGATGGGGCCGACCAGCGGGCCGGCGCCGGCAATGGCGGCGAAGTGGTGGCCGAAGAGCACGTTGCGGTCTGTGGGGACAAAGTCCTTGCCGTCGGCCTTGTACTCGGCCGGGGTGGCCCGCTTGTCGCTGGGCCGGACAATGAACTTTTCAATGACCTTCGAGTAAAAGCGGTAGCCGATCAGGTAGGTGCACACCGCGGCGAACACGAACCAGATGGCGTTCACGGTTTCCCCGCGCACCACGGCCAGGACCACCCATGCCACACCGCCGAGCAGTGCAATTGCCGCCCAGAGGGCGATCTTCAGCGGCGTCCACCCGTGGGTTTCCGCCTCCGCTTCACGGTCGACGGCGACAGGCGGCAGCGCTGGGTCCTGGACCAGGAGGTCGCCTGGTTCGGATGGCGCATTCGGCGAGAGTGGCATATAAGTTCCTTGCATTGTGACTTGTGATACGGCCTCTTGAGAGTAGCCACGACTTGCAGGCCACCTACACCCTGTGATCGGAACCATGAACCCTATGCGATGAACGGTAGCCATTTCGCGGTGAGTGGCAGGTTGCGCCGTAACAGTTGGGAAATCCAGGCATGACTCACGACGGCGGCAGGGCCTGCGGCGATCGTCCTGCGCGACTTCGAAAGCTCGGGTCAAGATCAAAGCGTCCCAGTTGGGGAGCCGTGTTCGTGCGGGCGGGGCTACAGCGTCAGCAGCACCTTGCCCACGTGCTCGCCGGAATCGAAGTACTCGTGGGCCGCGGCGACCTGCGCCAGCGGAAAGGTCCTGTCCACCATGGGCTTGACGGCCCCGCTGGCCACCAGGGGCCAGACATGCTCGCGCACCCCGTCCATAATGACGCTCTTCTCCTCGGGGGGCCGTCCGCGCAGCGTGGTGCCGATGACGGCGGCGCGCTTGGTGAGAAGGGTGCCCAGGTCCAGTTCCGCCGTCGCACCTCCCTGCAGGCCGATGACGACAAGGCGACCATAAGTGGCCAGTGCGGCGACGTTGCGGGCCAGGTACTTGGCGCCGACGACGTCGAGGATCACGTTTGCACCGCGGCCGTCGGTGAAGTCCATGAGCCGTTCCACAAAGTCTTCCGTGCGGTAGTTGACGGCCAGGTCGGCGCCGAGATAGCCGCTAAGCATGGCAACTTTCTCATCGCTCCCGGCCGTGGCCACCACGCGGGCGCCGGCCGCCTTGGCCAGTTGGATGGCCATGGCACCGATGCCGCCGGCTCCGCCATGGATGAGAACCGTTTCGCCGGCCTGCAGCTGTGCCGTCATGAACAAGTTGGAGTGGACCGTCGCAGCAACTTCGGGCAACCCGGCAGCGGAAATCACGTCGATGCCGTCGGGCAGCGGCAGCACCTGGCCGGCGGGAACTGCCACCTGGCTGGCATATCCGCCGCCTGTGAGCAAAGCCACAACCTTTTGGCCCAGGCTGAACGGCTTGGTCACATTGGCGCCGAAGCCGGCAATCCGGCCGGACACTTCCAGGCCCAAAATCTCCGACGACCCGGGCGGGGGCGGGTAGAACCCGCGGCGCTGTTGCACGTCGGCACGGTTGATTCCGGCGGCAACCACATCAATCAGGACCTCCCCTGCGCCGGCCACAGGGGCCGGCACCTCTGTCAGGGTCAACACCTCCGGGCCGCCTGCACCCGTTCCAACTACTGCCTTCATGACGTTCTCCATTGCCGTTTCACTCTTTTAGCCATCTCAGGACCCGTGCCCATTTTGGTGGCGCGGCCCTGCCTATGAAACACTACTAGGGTATGGAAGGTTGTCCGAGCGGCCGATGGAGCTGGTCTTGAAAACCAGTGTGCGGTAACCCCGTACCAAGAGTTCGAATCTCTTACCTTCCGCGCATAAAAGAGGGAAGCAGTCTCATCACGAGACCGCTTCCCTCTTTTGGTTTGCCGCTGTTGCGCCCGGCGGCCTGATCCGATTGCCCTTGCGGCCCCCTATTTGGAAATCTTGCCGATGGTGCCTGCGATGGGCCGCAGGAAAAGGGGCCGGGCCAGGAGACATGCTCCGACCATGACGGCGAGCGAGGCGGCGAAGATGCCAAAGCCCAGCCAGCCCGCGTCCTGACGGGCGGCGAACATGTGGTTCAGGTTCGCCAGCGCTCCCGTACACAGCACCAGCGCCACATGCATGATGACGAAGCCGGTGAAAAACACCATGACGGGGAAGTGGACCTTGCGGGCCGCTTCAATGGGGTAAGCCTTCGAGAGCCCTGCCTTGTCCTTGGGCCAGGCCGGGCTCATCCGAAGGCCCGTGATGGCGGCCAAAGGCGCGGCGATGAACACCACGGCAAAGTAGGCCAGGACCTGCAGGGCGTTGTAGTAAACCCAGCCGTTTTCCACCGGCCAGCTCAGTGACGCATATTGCAGCCCGGCGCTCAGCGCGTTGGGAAAGATGTCCCAGCTGGTGGGCACAATCCTCATCCAGGCACCGGTGGCAAACAGCAGCACCAGAAAAACGGCGCCGTTGAGCAGCCACAGCACATCCACGCTCAGGTGGAACCACAGTTCCAGGCTGATCTTGGCCGGCTTGGCCTTTGTCTTCAGCAGCCCGGTGTTCTTCCGCGTCCAGTACGCCTTGGGCCGGGCGGTGGTGCGCACCTGCCAGCCCGACCGGATGATGAGCACCAGGAAGAAGGCGTTCAGGAAGTGCTGCCAGCCAAGCCACGCGGGAATCCCCACGGGTGCGTTTGCGGGCAGTTCGCTGTGGCCGGGGAACTGGAGCAGGAAGTCCTGGATGGGCGCCAAATCGCGGGCCCAGCGGGCCAGAAGCACGCAGGCGGCCAGCGCCACCACTGCGGCGGCGGCCCACAGTGCCGGTCCAGCCCAGCGCTTGCGCCCACCCTGGGATTGTGGTGTGGGCGTGGTGAGCAGTGACACGGGCCACCCTCCCTAGACGCCCGCGGGAACGCCGCTGCGTGCTGCAATGGCCTCCCGCAGCTGGGGCAGGATCGTGAACAGGTCCCCAACGATGCCAAAGTCGGCGACCTCGAAGATCGGGGCGTCGGCGTCTTCGTTGATGGCCACGATCCGCTTGGCCGTCTGCATGCCGGCCCGGTGCTGGATGGCGCCGGAGATGCCCACGGCAAGGTACAGCTCGGGCGAAACGCTCACACCGGTCTGGCCCACTTGGCAGCTCTGCGGGACATATCCGGCGTCAACAGCTGCTCGGGACGCCCCCAATCCAGCCCCGAGCATATCGGCCAGTTCCGCAACCAGCGCAAAGTTTTCCTTCGAGCCCAGGCCGCGGCCGCCTGAGACCACGATCCGGGCCGACCGGAGCTCTGGACGGCCCGAACCTGCCGCCTCCACCCGCGCATCCGTGATGGCAGCGGCCGCGTGGCTGGAAACATCCAGCTGGTGCACCTCCACCACGGGTGAGGCAACAGGAGTGGCAGGCTCGGAACCGCTGGAGGAGACGGTGACCAGCGCAATCCCTGCGCCCACACTGGATTCCGTGGTGTAGCTTCCACCAAAGATCGAATGGCTTGCCACCACCCGGCCACCGTCCATGGTGATGTCAACGGCGTCGAGAATGACAGCGTGGCCGGTGCGGGCCGCGAGGCGGCCAATGACCTCGCGCGCGGTGGGGCTCGTGGCGGCCAGCACGGCAGCCGGTGCATGGCTGGCGATGGCCTCGGTCAGTGCGGCCACCGACGCGGCTGCCACCAAAGGTGAGGACTCCGGGCACTCACCGACCACAACCACCGCCGCCCCCAGCCCGCCCAGTTCGGCAACGAGCTGATCGGAGACACCGTGGGGTGCGGCCAGGACGGCGACGGGCTCGCCGAGGCGTGCTGCCAGGGCGAGCAGGTGGGCCGTGGTGGAGCGCAGCGATCCGTCCGCTGCAAGTTCAATGTTGACTAAAATGTTGCTCATGATGGGCAGCCCTTTCAGATCAGGTTTTCGGCGCTGAGGAAGTCAGCGAGTTGTGCGGCGGCGGTTCCATCGTCAATGACCTTCATGCCGGCTGTGCGGGCAGGACGCAGGCTTGCGGAGAGAACCACGTTGCCGTTTGCCTGGCTGGAGGCTGCATGCCCCAGCTGCGCGGCGCTGACAACCGTTACTGGCTTTCGCTTGGCGGTCATGATGCCCTTGAACTTGGGGAACCGTGCCTCGGCGGAACTCTCCGTGATGGAAATGACGGCCGGGAGCTTTCCGGCCAGTGTCTGGATGCTTTCGGCGTCCCGGCGCTGCCCCGACACACTGTCTTGGCTGATCACTACGGTGTCCAGGGACCCCAGGTACGGCTGCGCCAGCAATTCGGCAATCATGGCCGGCACAACGCCGCCGCAACCGTCAGTGGACTCGTTGCCGGCAACGACGAGGTCAAAGCCGCCTCCCTTTACCGCGCCGGCCAGTGCCTTGGCGGTTGTGAGGGCGTCGGAGCCGGCAAAGGCGTCATCCAGCACGTGGAGGCCCGAGTCGGCCCCCATGGAGAGAGCCTTGCGCAGCGCTTCCGTGGCCGTTCCGGGGCCCATCGTGACGGCCACAATCTCCACCGACTTGTCGGCATCCTTTTCACGCAACGCAATTTCCAGTGCCCGCTCGGTGATTTCATCGGCAACCCGGTCGCTGGCGGCCCGGTCGACGGCGCCGGATGCGGTGAGCAACCTGTCCTCGCCGGTATCTGGGACCTGCTTGATCAGTACTGCAATCTTCATGGTTTTCCTTCCCGTCTTGACGGCCCTAGGCCGTGGCTGCTTCCAGTTCTTCGGTGGTGGTGCCCGGTTCGGCGGTGCGGTGCGTGTAGGTACCGCGGTCCAGCACAACGGTGTCCGCGACCCGGACCTGGAACTCTGCCCCGGTTTCGGTCTTCCAGATGCTGATGGAGAGCTCGTCGCCAGGCACCACGGGTGAGGCAAAGCGGACACTGAGCGAACCGAATGCTTCCGGCTCCGAATCACAGAGCTGCTCCAGGATGACCCGGCCGGCAAAGCCCATGGTGCACAGGCCGTGGAGGATCGGCGTGTCGAAGCCGACCATCTTGGCCAGCTGCGGATCTGAGTGGAGCCGATTCGTATCTCCGTTAAGTCGGTAGAGGAGGGCCTGGTCAAGGGTGGTTTTCTCCACGACCGTCACATCCGCCGGGCGGGTGGGAACCTCCCAGCTTTCGGACGGTCCCTTGGGGCCGCCGAAGCCGCCCTCGCCGCGGATGATCATGGTGGTCACGCTCGTGGCCACGGGTTCACGGGTCTGAGCGTCCAGCAATTCCGTGCTCAACTCGATGACCGCGTTCTTTCCCTTGTCATAGACGGCGCTCATGCCACTGACGGGGATCACGGTTCCACTGGCGGCCAAAGCTCGGTGAAGTGTGATCTGCTGGCCGCCGTGCAGGATCTGCGAGAGCAAAAAGTCGCCCAACTCATCCATGGGGCCCGCCGAGGAGCCCAGCACCACCGCGAACGTGGGCAGGACCTTTTGCTCGATGCCGCGCGAATTTTCGGTGGTGAAGGCCAAGTTCTTGAGCTGATCACTGGCACCGGCACCCACGCTCAGCGCATACAAAAGCGCATCTTTTGACGCCCAGGAGAAGGGTTCCCCCTCATTCGTCTTCCCAATGTTGTGCATGTGGATCGCCACTGCCCTGCTCCTTTCATGGGGGTGTCCCCCAACGATTCAGACGGCCACCTGAGGGTGGCGTGGATCACTCTGTGTTAAATACTA
>JBBSQT010000056.1:0-9688 GCA_038243775.1 Actinomycetales bacterium
AAATCGGCTCTTGATGCCGGTCACAGCGACCAGTCCCACGTTCTGCGCGAAGGCGCTCTGCGTAAACGAACCGAAGACCGGGGCAATGACGCTGGCGGCCATGTCGGCACGCAGGCCGTCACCGAGGCGGCGTGAGTCAACTTTGGTGTCCACGATGTCCGCGACTGCCAAGATGTCGGCTGAGGTCTCCACCATGATGACCAAAACCACAATAAACATCGAAACGATGGCTGCTATGTGGAATGTGGGCATGCCCAAGTGGAACGGTGTGGGGAAGGCAACAATGGGGCCGGTGCCGACCTTGGAGAAGTTAGCCATACCGACAAAGACAGCAATCAAGGTGCCGATGACGATGGCCAGCAGGATGGAAAGACGTGAGATGGTGCTGTTTCCCAGCTTGCTCAGCAGCAACACGATGAGAAGGGTCAAAGCTGCGAGACCAATGTTGGCTACGTCGCCGTAGTTCTCTGCCTTCCTGTTCCCGCCCATCGCCCAGTTGGCTGCTACGGGCATCAGCGACAGGCCGATGACGGTGATCACTGTGCCGGTGACTACCGGGGGGAAGAACTTAATGATTTTGGAGAAGATGGGGGAGATCAGCAGGCCCAGCGCGGAGGAGACAATGACTGCACCAAAGACGCTCTGGATTCCACCGCCGCCGTTGACGATGGCTACCATGGTGGCCACGCCGGCAAACGAGACACCCTGTACCAGGGGCAGCTGTGAGCCGAAGAACGGCAGACCAAGTGTCTGGAGCAAAGTGGCAAGGCCGCCCATGAACAGGCAGGCTGCGATGAGCAGGCCGATGTCGGCCGGTTGCAGGCCGGCTGCCTGGCCAACAATCAGTGGTACGGCAATGATGCCACCGTACATGGTAAGTACGTGCTGGAATCCATAGGCGAAACTTGCGCCGATTCCTAGTTTTTCATCCTCTGGCCTGGCCATTCTTCCGGCTGCTACGGCTGTGGATCGTGAACTCTTGGTCATAGCGGACCTCCTTGTCTGCTTACCCTTGTCAAACGGCAACTCGCTTTGGGGGCTGCCGTGGCAGTTGGGCGGGGAACTTGGTTCCCCGCCCAACTATTTGTTTTTTAGTGCAATGGACTTCAAGGAAGCCCGGTGTTTCTTAGCAGAAGCCTGCGACGCTTTCCCAAGCATTGCCGGCATCGCTGGCATTCTCACGTGTAACGGTGGCTTCGATCAAGCCGTACGGACGGTCTGCTGCGAAGAAGACCTCGTTGGGGTTGTCCTGGCCGAACGGGGACAGGTCCACGAGGAAGTGGTGCTTGTTCGGCATGGAGAACTTCATTTCGTCGATCTCCGGGTGCGCCTCAAGTACCTTCTGGCCCATCTCGAACAGCGTGGTCTGCAGCGCGTGCGAGAAGTTGGCCGAGAAGGCTTCCAGCAACAGCGCCTTGACGTCTTCGTAGGACTTGTTGAAGTCGAAGTCCGGGCCGACAGCGTCGGACTTGAAGCGCCAGCGGGCTGCCACGTCGGTGGCCAGGATCCGGTCGCTGGTCTCCTGCAAGGTGGTGAACTTATCCACCGGGAAGCCCTCAAAACCGGACTGCGTGGACTTCAGCACAGTGAGTTCCTTCAGACCGGCCAGCACGTGGGTGGTGTCGCCATCCTTGACGACAACAGCGGTGCGGACTTCCTGGTTGCTCTTGACGAAGGCGTGATCGTGCTCTTTGCCGTTGGCCTGAATGCGGTTCCAGGAGTACTGCTCGGCTGCCCACCGGCCACCGGTTACCCAGTCGAACTCGGAGGTGAAGTGCTTGCCGAGACGAAGCAGGAATGCTTCGGGTGAGCCGACGCCGTCGCGGGCAAAGCCGTAGACGGTGTTCTTCTGTGTGTCCGTGGGGACAACGTGGCCGTTGTCGCCGTCGAGGTGTGCCGCCTGGAAATCGCCGCGGAGCTGTGAAGTGACGTTGAGGTCTTCGATCTCGTGACGATCGGTGTCGCGGGTGATCTTGACCAGGCGAACTTCGGCCTTGCCGTACTGGTTTGCGCCCAAAATGATGTTGTTGTCAGCCATGATATTAACTTCCTCGGTATGTTGAATAGGCGAATGGACTAAGCAGCAGGGGCACGTGATAGTGATCCTGGCTTTCCTCGACCGTAAAGGTCAGGGATACCTCCGGAAAGAAGGTGTCCGTTTTGATGCCGGCGAAGTAGGCCTGAGTGTCAAAGCGCAACTGGTAGGTTCCGCTTTGCAGCTTTTCAGGTCCAAGATCTTTCACCCGCCCGTCAGCATCAGTGGTGCCCGACGCAATCTGGAACCATGCCTCGCCGTCGCGGGCGTAAAGCTCGACGGCGACACCTGCAGCGGGTTTCCCCAGTGCGGTATCCAGAATGTGGGTGGTTATATGGGAGACGCTCACGCGCTCATCACTCCTTCGAGCCGCAGCACCGCGATTTCTCGCAGCTGCTGGGCAACTATGAGGGCTTCTTCAGCTGCGGTGTTTTCCAACCGCTGGTGAAGGGTTTCAATGATTTCCTGCGGGCTGCGTCCGGCGGCCCGAATCAGGAAGACTTGGTCAAATTTGGCTTCGTAGGCACGGTTGCCTTCAGCCAGTGCTGCAACGATCTGCTGGTCGGCGGGATCAACTGCAGACTGTTCTTGACGCGACAAGGTTGCCTCTGTGCCGGCTCCCGGTGCGCGCTCACCAATCCGGGGATGGTGGGCCATGGCAGAGGCCACTTCCTCATCGGTGAATGGTTCTGCAACTGTTCGGGCGCAGTGGAGTAGATCCGCATTGGTAGAGAACGGGCGGGCGGTGATGATCTCGTTCACCCAGCGTTCAATATCGATGCAGGGCTTCAGAACTTGAAACAGTTCTGCGGGTTCTGCGCGATTGAAGTCTTCAAGCAGCATTGCTTGCATTCCTTGTGAGTCGATGCTGGCATCCACGGTGTCGGCTATACGAAAACTTGAAAGTTATTTTCGCATCGTGGAACTGTTATTTCAGCATATGAATAGTGAACAGCATCACAGTGGAGATGTCAACCACGCTATTCAACTCGTTGAAACCTTCCGTTCACGAAAGGGGGGCGTCGATTTCCCGCCCACTGGCGGCATGGCGGTGTCCGGCAGGCGTTTCGTCCCCCGGATTTCAGGCGGGCGGGGCTGGGCGGTTGCGGGCCTGTGTGTGGATCGAACGAGCCGTGCCGGCTGTTCGGCCGGACGGACATTGACGGGCCACGGACCCTCCACTAAGTTATTTCATAGTGCAAGATTCGGATTTCACTTTATGGAAACAACTAGGAGCGACATGACTACCCAACTCACGCCCGGCGCGACGGCACCGGCTTTTTCCCTCCCCGATGCCCAGGGCAACGCCGTCAGCCTCGCGGACTACGCCGGCCGTCAAGTCATCGTGTATTTCTACCCCAAGGCTGCCACCCCCGGGTGCACCACAGAGGCCTGCGACTTCCGGGACAACCTTTCGGCATTGCACGCAGCAGGCGTTGATGTCGTCGGCATCTCCACCGATCCGCAGGAAGCCCTGGTGAGCTTCAAGGAGGAGTTTGGCTTGAACTTCCCCCTGCTCTCCGATGAGGCCCACGAGGTCGCGGAAGCGTGGGGCGCCTGGGGTGACAAGGTCGTCAACGGCAACGCCATGGTGGGAACCTTGCGCTCAACAGTGGTGGTCAATGCCGATGGCACCGTCAACAGTGCGGAGTACAACGTCAACGCCGAAGGCCACGTGGCACGCCTGCGTGAGCAGCTTCTAGGCTCCTAAGGGTTCAGGGGCCCTCAGCGCCCAAGCATCTTCCCGGCGGTCCCGGTGCCGGGACCGCCCCGTGCACCACGGTGCGGCCAGCCTTCGCATGGTCAGCCGCAATTCCTGGCCGACGCCGTGCCCTTAATTCAGGTGGCGGCCTCGAGGGAGACCGGATCCTCGGCCGGGCCAGCTGGGATGAGCTCGGCGTACGGGAATTCCGCCGACGGCGGCAGCCATGCCGGCAGGTGGGTGTGGCTCGAAACGATGATCGGGGCACCCTGCTGACCCAGTGCCTCATGCCAGGCGTCGCGGCTCATCCGGTTTAACCAGTCGTACTTGCCGTCGTCATGGTCTGCGGGTATTTCATCGATCCAGCGGAGCGGGGTGTGGCAAAACACCGCCTTGTACGCCGCGTCCCGGCTCTCCGGCCGGGACGCGGCCCCGCGCAGCCATTCACCCTGCTCGGCCCGCAGCGCCGAAAAAGGCCGAGTTTCGGGTGCCGCCACATAGTTCTTTAACCAAAACGACTACGTGTCGTGGACATCCTGGTTGCACGGCACAATCGCCAGCGGCCGCCCATTGCTGACGGCCCGGCACCGGATCCACGACCCGGGCCGTGTCCCTGAGCCATGACGCGTAAGGGGTGGTCGACGGCTTCACGGACTTCGCCGGGAACACCACCTCCTTCAACGACGTTAGCGGCCGAATCCTCTCCATCAACCCGCCCGCAGGCGGGTTGATTTCCTTCGCGTATGACAGTACCGGGCACATCACCTCGATCAGCAGGACCAATACACCGCCGCCACCCACATGGCGGATTTTGACACCCTCAGTGCGATTCGGGGCACCGGCGCCGCTGCCGGGACAACGACGAACACGTACGGGGCGAATATAGGCCAATCCATCACCGCCGCCGAATCCCCAGGCGGCGCGACCGGGCAGGCCGCCTACGCGAACATGGCCGCGGCCACAAAATATTTAGCCTCCTTGGCCACCGATGATGCAGGCAATGCCTCCCTCTACACCTTCAATGGTGCCGGGAACATGCTCACCTCCGCCCCCGCGACAGCAGCCACAGCGACCCTGAGCTGCAACCCGGATTGCACCGTCGCCACAGCCCTCGCTCCCGGCAACGGCACGAACAAAACCATCGAATGCTATGCTCCGGAGCATCAGCTGTCCTTCGTGCCCCCGGTCACCGGCTCCTCCCTCGGTGCCCGGACCTTCAGCTACGACACCTGGGCCCGGCCCTCAACAGCCACCGACGGGCGGGGCACGGCCACCATGTACGGATACGACGCCGATGACCCGCTGACGTCCCGGGCCACAACCGCCGGGGGCGGGATTGCCGGTTACGGCTACGACAACGATTCCACCCTGGCCTCACCGCTGATGCAGGTTGCCGCGGAATCATTGGACCACCGCGTGCAGGCTGCGGTTCCCATTGCCGACCACGTCCTGCGGGACGGCAGGGTGGCTGGCCGGTGTCTATTTTAATCGTCATGGTGATGTAAGTATTGTCGGAATACATACGTGAGGGGAAGTCGCTCGTGACTGCTGTGGATGAGCTGGGAGTGGTGCTGCGTGCCGGGGGCGTCGCCTTGATTCTGGATCTGGGCGGCGGCATGCTGCCGCAGGTACTGCACTGGGGCGCCGACTGCGGAGCCCTCGATGAGGCCGGCTTTGCCGCCTTGAAGATCTCAAACGTTTCTCCGGTCGGGGCCAGTGAAGTGGACCGGCCCGTGCGGCTGTCCATCCTGCCCGAACACGCCCAGGGCTGGATGGGACGCCCCGGCGTGAGCGGTTCCCGGGACGGAACCGCGTGGTCGCCAATCTGGTACACCACCGGGGTGAGCCTGGACGGCGTCGACCTTCTCACGCCAAAAGAGGACACGGCGGACACACCGGCTGCGGGCGGGACGATATCGGGCGGGAGGATGGCAGCGGGGTCAGTGGTCAACGGCGGCGCGGGAAGCCTGGTGGTGACCGCCATTGATCCGGCCGCAGCGCTGGGATTGGTGCTCACAGTGGAGCTGTCGGAACAGGGCATTGTCCGCACGCGGGCCGCCGTCGAAAATTTGGCGGAGGAGGTGTACCAGCTCGATGAGCTCCTGCTGTGCCTGCCGACGCCGCCGATCGCGGCCGAGATCCTGGACTTTGCCGGGCGCTGGTCGGGGGAGCGGGCACCGCAGCGCCGGCCGGTGGGAATTGGTGCGCACCGCAGGGAGGGCCGCCGTGGCAGGACCGGGCCGGATGCGGCCATGATCCTGTCCGTGGGCACGCCCGGATTTGGGTTTGGGCATGGCGAGCTGTGGGGCATCCACGCGGCATGGTCGGGCAATCATGTGCACCAGGTGGAGCGGGGGCTGGACGGCGTGCAAGTGCTGGGCGGCGGGGAACTGCTGCTGCCCGGTGAAATCCGGCTCAAGTGCGGTGAAAGCTACGAGAGTCCGTGGGTGTACGGCATCTACGGCAGGGGGCTGGATGATGCGGCGCGCCGCATGCACCGGCACTTGCGCGCACGCCCGGCCCACCCGAAAACCGTCCGTCCCGTGACGCTCAATGTGTGGGAGGCCGTGTACTTTGACCATGATCTGACGACACTGCTGGAGCTTGCCGACCGTGCCGTTGAGGTGGGGGTGGAGCGGTTTGTGCTCGACGACGGCTGGTTTGGCGGGCGCCGCAGCGCCACGTCCGGGCTGGGCGACTGGGTCGTGTCAAGGGATGTGTGGCCCCACGGCCTGCACGAACTCGTGGACCGGGTGAACGGGCTGGGCATGCAATTTGGGCTCTGGTTTGAGCCGGAAATGGTGAACATGGACTCGGACCTTGCCCGGGCACATCCGGAATGGATCATGGCCACGGGCGGGCGGCTGCCGGTGGAAAGCCGCAACCAACAGGTCCTGAACCTGGGCATCCCCGAATGCTGGGACCACATTCGTGACGCCATGTGCGCCATCCTCGACGAATACAAGATCGATTACATCAAGTGGGACCACAACCGCGACCTGGTGGACGCCGGCACACAGCCCACCGGGCGTGCGGGGGTGCACGAGCAGACCTTGGCGTACTACCGCCTCGTGGACGAATTGAAGCAGCGCTACCCGGGGTTGGAGATCGAATCGTGCTCATCCGGGGGAGGCCGGGTGGACCTGGAGGCACTGGCCCGGACGGACCGGATCTGGGTTTCCGACAACAATGACCCCCTCGACCGCCAAATGATGAACCGGTGGACCACCCAGCTGGTGCCGCCGGAACTCATGGGCACCCACATCGCCTCGGCCACCTCCCACGTCACCGGGCGCACGCACTCGCTGTCCTTCCGCTCCCTGACCGCCATGTTTGGGCACCTCGGGGTGGAATGGGACTTGCGCCAGGCCACGGCCGCGCAGCTGCAGGAGCTTCGGGCGTGGATCGACGTGCACAAGCAATTCCGCGACGTGCTGCACCACGGGGAAGTGGTCCGGCTGGACCACCCTGATGCGACCGTGGCCGTCCACGGCGTTGTAGCCGCGGATGGGTCGACGGCGGTCTTCTCCTTCGTTTCACTGGCCCGCAGCGTCGTGTCGCACCCCGGCCGGGTCCGCTTTCCCGGACTCGATCCCGCCGGCAGCTACCGCGTTGCACCCCTGCTGGTGGGCGGGGACGAGCGGCACGTGCAGGGCCGGCCGCCGTGGTGGGACGAAACGGCAGGTGTGCACATGAGTGGCGCACTGCTGTCCTCGGCGGGCCTGGCCGCCCCGGTGCTGCTCCCCGAACAGGGTGTGCTCTTCGTGCTGAGAAGGATGTGATGGGGCGGCCCTGCCCGGACATGCCGCTGCAGGGTCAGGCGAACGGCAGTTCGCCGATGAAACTTCCTGCTGCCATCCAGGGAAAGACCACGTCCGCCCAGCACGGCGCCTACCAGCCGGGAGCGCAAGCACCTACACCCACTGGAGAAATCTATTTGTCGGTGGGATGCTTCATGAATGCTGGATGTTGAAGTGATTGAGGACGCCTCCGCGGCCGAGGCGACGCTGGACCCGATCCGGGCCCGGCTGTTGGCAGACTTGCGCGTGCCCGCCTCTGCGGCGGCCGTGGCGGCCCGGATGGGCCTTCCCCGCAGCAAATCAGCCCAAGTTCGAGAATACCCACCAGCACCAAGGAGCCATGATGCCCAAGGAATTCAAGATCGTGCACGAATCCGAAATCGACGGCACGCCGCAACAGGTCTTCGACGCAGCCACGCAGGGCACCTCGGGCTGGATGTGGCCCATGGAAATCGAGGCGAAGCTGGGCGGGGCGGGCCCTTTCGGCAGCACCGTGACCGTGTGGGAGCCCCCGCACCGCTTCTCCAACCGGATGGAGGGCGAGGGCGGCTTCTTCAACCAGCTTGACTATGACATCACCGGGCTCGCGGACGGCCGGTCCTGGTTGCGCTACGTCCACAGCGGCGTGTTCTTCGAAGACTGGGACAACCAGTACGACGGCGCGGCCAAGCACACCGCCTTCTACCAGCACACACTGGGTCAGTACGTGAAGTTCTTTGCCGGGAAGCAGGCAGCCTTCGCCGACGTGCAGGGCCCGGCGGACTCCTCAGCGCCGGCCGCCTTTGACAAGGTCAAGGCGGCGCTGGGGATTCACGACGCCGGAGCTGGCGGACGCGTCACCGTCACCATTGCGGGCCTCGGCACGGTGGACGCCGAGGTGGACTACTTGGACCCGAACTTCATCGGCCTGCGCACCGGTGACGCCATGTACCGCTTCTTCGGCCGCAACGCCTTCGGCGCCGTGGTGGGGCTGACCATCCACCTCTTCGCCGAAGGCGCCGACGCCGATGCTGCCAGCGTCGCGTGGGGTGCCTGGCTGAACGGGCTGTACGCCTAGCCCGCCGCAGGATTGGAGTTTCGGGGTCCGGGCCCGCCGCTGCATCCGCCGCGCACCGCGGGTACGATCACTTCAAAACCATCGGTGTGAGCCAGATCATTACGCAGCTGGCCCTCCGCCGCAACGAAGCTCTTGAAGGGTCAACGGATGCCTGAAACCGCACTTGAACCCCAACTCATGACCAGCGCCGTCCTGCGCACCTCCACCGCGGGGCGCCCCTACGCCGAGAGTGAGCCGCTCACGCTGGAGCAAATCCCCGTCCCGGCACCACGCACCGGCGAGGTTCTGGTCAGGATCGAGCGCGCCAGCCTGTGCCATTCCGACCTCTCGGTCATCAACGGCTCCCGGATCCGCCCGCTCCCCATGGCTCTGGGGCACGAGGCCAGCGGAACCGTGGCCGCCGTCGGGCCTTCCGTGCAAGGGGTGGCGGAAGGTGACCGTGTGGTCCTGGTGTTTGTGCCCAGTTGCGGCACGTGCAAGGCCTGCGCGTCCGGCCGCCCGGCCCTGTGCCACCGCGGCGCCGAAGCCAACGGCAGCGGCGACCTCATCCACGGCGAGGCGGTTCTTCGCTCGGCGTCGGGGGAGCGGATCAACCACCACCTGGGCGTCTCCGCCTTCTCCGAGTATGCCGTGGTGGCGCGCGAATCCGTGGTGGTGATTGACGACGACGTACCGCTGGATGTCGCTGCCATGTTCGGTTGCGCGGCCCTCACCGGGATCGGTGCCGTCGTGCACTCCGCCAAGGTCGCCGAGGGCCAGACCGTGATTGTTTTCGGCATGGGCGCCGTGGGTCTGGCCGCCGTCATGGCTGCCGTTCAAATCCGCGGCACCACCGTCATTGCGATTGACCCGCTGCCGGAGAAGCAGGCGCTGGCCTTGCGCTGCGGTGCCCATTTCGCCGGTTCCCCCGACGAAGCCGCCGGCCTCGTTGAGCAGCACTCGGGCTTCGGCGCCGACGTGGCCATCGAGGCCGTCGGCAGCGCCAAGGTCATGGAAGCCTGCCTGGGCCTGTTGGACCGCGGAGGTGCACTCGTCGCCGTCGGACTGCCCCACCCCGACCAGATGCTCACTGTGCAGGCGCTGCAATTTGCCGG
>JBBSQT010000057.1:0-9662 GCA_038243775.1 Actinomycetales bacterium
GCTCCGTCATCATGGGGTCCAGGCCCAGTTCCACGGCGGAGAACAGGTATGCGGCGCTGACGCCGATGGAGACCCGGGTGTCGCTCGTGGAGGCTCAGTGGCGGGCGGAGATTGCTGCTGAGCGGTGGAACGGCCAGGCCGCCCACGTCACGACGGGCAGGGTCAGGATGCCGGCGACCCAGCCCCAGTGCGGGAACTGCAGTGCAGGGAACATGGACACGAGGAAGACCGGTAGGGTCAGGACGGCGGCCAGGATCAGGCGCGGTCGCAGCGTTTCGGCCGTGCCGCCGTGCGCCATGTGGTCTTCGTGGTCTTCATGATCGGTGTGCTCGGTGTGCTCGTCTCCGGCGCCATCCTGCGCGGCACCCGGGTGGGAGGCGCGTGGGAGGTGGGTTCCGGCGTCGTGCCTAGTGGCGGGCGGATTCTTCAGCGTCGCCTTGTATCCGGTGGCGTTGACAGTGTCGATGATTTGTTGGTCGGTAATGCCGGCGGGGACCGTGACAGCGGCTGTTTCCAGGGGCAGGTTCACGGCAGCGCTGACGCCTTCAAGTTTGCCCAACTTGCGCTCAACCCGGCTGACGCACGAGGCGCATGTCATGCCTTCGATGTCGATCTCGACCATGCGGGGGCCGGGCGTGGCGGGTTGGGACAAAATGTCTGAGGCGCTCATGGCGCTCCTTAAGATTGTGGGTTTATGCGTTGTTGGCGACGACGAGGTAGCCGGCCTCGGCAACTGCCTCGGAGAGTTCTGCGGGATCAAGGGTCAGGGTGGAGGTGATGGTGACCTCCGAGACGCCGCCCTTGTTCAGGTTGACGGTGACGTTCTCGACGCCCTTGAGCTGCGTGAGTTCCTCGGTGACGGAGCTGACGCAGTGGCCGCAGGTCATGCCGGAAACATTGATGGTGGTGGTGTTCATGGTGGCTAGCTCCTGAGTAGGCGGGATATGGCGGCGGTGGCTTCGGCGACCTTGTCGGAAACGATATCCGGGTTGCCGGTTTCGGCGGATTCATGCGCGGCGTTGACCACGCAGTGCGCAATGTGGTCTTCCAGCAGCCCGATGCTGACGGCGTGGAGGGCCTTGTTGACGGCGGCCATCTGGGTGAGGACGTCGATGCAGTACTTGTCTTCCTCAATCATTCGGGCGATGCCGCGCACTTGGCCCTCGGCACGCTTGAGCCGGCGCAGGTACGCCTGCTTTTCCTCTGAGTAGCCGTAGCTCTGTTCCTCTGTGCTCATACTAAGAATTTATACCCCCGTGGGGTATGTGTCAAGTACCCCCTGGGGGTATGTAGGTGCATCCCGGCGGTACCAGGAAGAAGTTACCGGCTGGTTACCCTTGATGGTGCGGCGCTGTGGTGATCGAATTTAACCCATGACTAATGCAGTGCAACCTCAAGAAGGCCAGCTGACGTTACTGGCAGTTGGAACCAAGAAGGGCCTGTGGCTGGGGACGAGCTCCGATCGTGAAAACTATTCATTCACAGGTCCGCACTTTCTCATGCACGAGATTCCCAGTATTGGCATTGATACCAGGGAAGGACAAACACGCATCCTCGTAGGCCTGCGCAGTGAACATTGGGGCCCAACGGTGGCGCATTCGGATGACTTCGGGGCAAGTTGGGACGAGCCGGAGAATGGCGCCATTGTTTTTCCGGCGGACACGGGTGCGGCACTTGAGCGCGTGTGGCAGATCCAGCCAGATTCCGCGGCTCAGCCGGGTGTGGTGTGGGCCGGATGCGAGCCCATTTCCGTGTGGAAATCCACCGACGGAGGCCAGCACTTTGAACTCAACCGCGGGCTGTGGGACCACCCGCACCGCACTGAGTGGGGTGCAGGATTTGGTGGGGCGGCGGCACACACAGTGTTGCCCAGCCCCGTGGACAACAGCACCATTCATATCGCCATGAGTACCGGCGGGGTCTACCGCAGCACCGATTCCGGCGCTACGTGGATGCCGCGCAACAAGGGCATAGGCGCCAATTTTCTGCCCGGCCAAGAGCTTGAATTCGGCCAGTGCGTCCACAAGATCGCCAGGGACCCCAATAATCCGGACACCTTGTTCGCACAAAACCACCACGGCGTCTACCGCACAGACAACGCCGGGGACTCCTGGCAATCCATCGCCACGGGTCTGCCAACGGACTTTGGCTTCACCATGCTCACGCACCCCCGCCGCTCAGACACCGCCTGGGTTGTGCCCATCATGGCCGACGGGGAACGAATCCCGCCGGGTGGTCATCTTGCCGTCCACAGGACCGACGACGGCGGCGGAACCTGGGCAATGTTGGATCAAGGACTGCTGGAACCCGAATTCAACGTGGTTCTGCGCGATGCTGCGGCGCTGGACACTGCCGAACCTGTAGGTTTCTACTTTGGCACCCGGGGCGGAACTGTCTATGCCAGCGCCGATGAAGGCGGCCGTTTCGTCCCCGTTCTGACGCAGCTGCCGGATGTGCTGTGCGTCCGTGCCGCCACTGTTGAAATCTAGGGCAAGGCGGTGAAGGGAACCGTGGGTGAAGTGCTGATGGTGGTGCCGGGGCTTCTGCGGCCGTTGGTTGGCGGGAACGCCGAACTTCGCCTGGATGTCGGGGAGGGGGCGCCCCTTGATGAGCTTCTGAATGCCGTTGCGGGAGAGTTTCCGGTCTTTGCGCGGCGGCTGCTTGATGAAACAGGGTCGTTGCGCCGTTTCGTGAACATCTACTTGGATGGTGACGAGGTGCGGCGGCTGGACGGACTGAAAACACGGGTAGCCGCCGGCCAGGAACTGATGATTATTCAGTCTGTGGCCGGCGGCTGAGCGTTGTTACGGGTGGACCATGGCCTTCAATGCCCCAGGGTTGCGCCCCGCCAGCAGCGCAGCCTCCACATCCTCGAGCCCATGCACTGATGTGACGAGCCCGTCAAGATCCACTTGGCCGGACGCTGCCAAGTCGATGGCCGTGGGCCACGTATTCGCATAGCGGAATGTTCCGGTGATCATCAGCTCGCGGCCCTGCAGCAAGGGAACGGGCAGCGCAATGGTGTCGGCCCCCATGCCCACCAAGACGGCGCGCCCGCGCGGCGCCAGCCGTGAGAATCCGTCCAGAATGGCCCGTTCGGCGCCACTGGCATCGATGAACACGTCAAATTCCGGTTTCACGGGCGGTTGCCCGGCGGCCGTGAAAGTATGTGCGGCGCCGTACGCTGCGGCGGCGCTGAGCCGCTCGGACCGCACATCCGTCAGAGTGACGGTGGCACCGGCCAGCTGGGCCACCTTGGAAATGAGCAGCCCGATGGGGCCCGCCCCGGCCACGAAAACGGCGTCGCCAATCTGGATTCTGCCGGCCGCGCGGGCCGCCAGTGCCACACTTAGCGGCTCCAGCAGTGCTGCGGCGTCGTCGGACACCGAATCCGGGACCGGGTGGCAGAACGCTGCCGGGTGGATGGCGTATTCGGAAAAAACCCCGTCAATGGGAGGGGTGGCAAAGAACCGCACGCCCGGGTCCAGATTGTAGCAACCCGCCAGTGACTGCGCGGACAACGGGTCTGGGATGCCTGGCTCGAGGGAGACGCGTTGGCCGACGGACCGGTCACTGACGCCCTCGCCAAGTGAGATGATGACGCCGGCGGGTTCGTGGCCCAAGACCAGCGGGGCGTCCACGACAAAGCTGCCGATTTGCCCTTCCGTGAAGTAGTGGGTGTCGGAGCCGCACACGCCCACTGACGTGATGCGCACCAGCACCTCGCCGTGGCCCGGAATGGGAACGGGGCGCTGCTCGGTGCGCAGCTCACCCTGGCGGACCAGGACAGAGGAGGTCATGGTGTGCGGCAAGACCGCTGCTGGTGGTGGGCAGTTGACTGGTTCAGTCGTCATTTTCTATTTCACCGCGCCCATTGACAATCCGCGGACAAGCTGCTTCTGAGCAATCCAACCAGCGATGACCACAGGCAGTGACGCCAGTACGGAGGCCGCCGACAGCTTGGCCAGGAACAGGCCCTCGCTGGTCATTTGTGAGACGAGGAAAACGGGCACCGTGGAGGCGTTGGCCGCTGTAAGGTTCAGGGCGAAGAAGAACTCGTTCCAGGCGAAGATCACACAGATCAGGGCCGTGGCGGCCAGCCCGGGGGTGACCATGGGAATCAGGATGGTGCGCAGCGTCTTGATCAGGCCCGCCCCGTCCATGGAGGCAGCCTCAAGAACTTCTGCCGGCACCTCCTGGAAGAAGGAGCGCATCATCCACACAGCGATGGGCAGGTTCATGGCCGTGTACAGGACCACGAGCGTGCCAATGTTGTCCAAGACCTTCAGCTGCCCGGCGATGACGTAAATCGGCATGATCACGGCAACGACGGGGAGCATCTTGGTGGAGATGAAGAAGAACAGCACGTCCGAGGTTTTCTTCACGGGGCGGATGCTCAGTGCGTAGGACGCCGGTACTGCCAGCAGTATCACGAAAATGGTGGACACCCCGGTGGCGATCAGCGAGTTGAAGAAGTACGTGCCGGCACCGTTGGCCAGCACGGCCTCAAACTGTTCAAAGGTCGGGACAAAGAAGAACACGGGCGGGTTGGAGGCGGCGGCCGACTCCGGCTTGAAGGCGGTCATGACCAGCCAGATCACGGGGGCGAAGAAGACGAAGGCGAGCAGCCACGTGAGCGTGGTGATGGCGGAACCCGAGAAACGCCGTCGTGCTTCACGGGACTTGCGCTCAGCGGACTTGCCGGCCGGCGGATGGGTGGTTTCGGTGAGGGTGGTAGTCACGGCTTAGTCCTTTGCGTCAAAGCTGCGGAAGATCAGGCGGAGGGCGAAGGTGGCGATGACGATGGTGGCGATGACCACCACAACACCCATCGCGGCGGCCTGGCCAATGTCGAAGCCCAGGAAGGCCCGCTGGTAGATGTAGAACGGCAGGTTGGCGCTGGCGGTGCCCGGCCCGCCAGCCGTCATGAGGTAGATCTGGTCGAAGGTGTTGACCACATAAATGGTGCCCAGCAGCAGGCCAAGCTCAATGTAGCGGCGCAGTTGGGGCAGGGTGACCCAGATGAACGTCTTGGTCCAGCCGGCGCCGTCGATCTGCGCAGCTTCAAGGACGTCCTTGGGTTGGGACTGCAGCCCGGCCAGCACCAACAGCATGGTGAACGGGGTCCACTGCCAGACCAGAGCCATGAGGATCGAGACGATCGGGTGCGACGCCGTCCAGTCAACGGGCGGGATGCCCACCAGTGAGATCACCCAGTTCACCAGGCCGAAGCTCGGGTTCAGCATGGAGATGCTCCACAGTGTGGCGCCTGCAACCGGCATGATCAAAAACGGGGTGATGAGCATGGTGCGCACGATGCCCTGGCCGCGGAACTTGCGGTCCAGCATGAGGGCGAAGATGATGCCCAGCACCATGGCGAAGAACACGCAGCCCAAAGTGATGAGAATGCTGTTCAGGGCCGAGCTGCGGAACGTGGAGTCCAGGAAGATGTCCGCATAGTTCGCCAGGCCGATGAACTGGTTGCCGTCGGGGCGCAGCAGGTTCCAGTTGCGCAACGAGTACCAGATGGTCACCAGGAAGGGCAGCTGCGTGATGATGATCGTGAAGATCAGCGCAGGCAGCAGCGGGCCGCGGCGGCGCCAGCCTTCGGCCTTGGAAACGCTCGAGCGGTCCTGGGCGTTGCGGGCACTCTTGCGGGCGTGTTGTTTGAGGTTGTGTCGATCAACCAGCGTGTTCGCCATTACTTGCCTCCTTCTTGGTATGACTTGGCAACGGGCTCGGCGTACAGCTGCGCCTGCCTAAGTGCCTCGTCAACTGACTTCTGGCCGGCAATGGCGGCCGATATTTGTTGGCTGACACGGGTGCCCAGGTCTTGGAATTCCGGGATTCCCACAAATTGCAGGCCCGGGTAGGGGACGGGATTGACCATGGAGGTATCCTGCTTGGCGCCGTACATGGCATTGAGTGTCGGCTCGGCATAGGCCTTGGCGACGGCGGCGTATTCCGGGATCTCGTACGTCGACTGGCGGCTGCCGGGCGGCACTCGCTCCCAGCCGATTTCATTGCCCACCAGCTTGATGTAGTCCTTGTTCGTCATCCAGGAGACAAAGTCCCAGGCCGCGTCCTTGTGCTTGCTGGTGGAGGGAATGGCCAACGACCAGCTGTACAGCCAGCCAGCATCGTCCGTCTTCTCCACGGGTGCCGGAGCATACTGTGACTTCCCTGCAACCAGCGAGGACGAGGGGTCCTCGATGCTGGAAACCATGGCCGTTGCGTCGTACCACATGGCGGCCTTGCCCTGGCTGTAGCGGGTGATGCAGTCACCGTAGCCGCTGGTTGCCGCGCCCGGCTGGCCGGCGTCGTGCAGCAGGTCAACGTAGTCGGTGACGGCGGCCTTGACCTCAGGTGAGTCCAGCTTTGCGTTCCAATCCGTGTCGAACCACTGGCCGCCGTAGGTGTTGATGACGGTGTTCAGAGGGGCCATGACCTCGCCCCAGCCGGCCAGGCCGCGCAGGCAGATCCCGGCGAAGTCCTTGGACGGGTCGTTGAGCTTGCGGGCAATAGTGCCAATTTCCTCCCAGCTGGGGTGCTCTGGCATGGTGATGCCGGCTTCCTTGAACAAGTCCTCGCGGTAGACCACAAAGGAGGATTCTCCATAGAATGGCACCGAGTACATGTTGCCCTGATAGCTGAGGGCGTCTTTGATGGTCGGGATGAAGTCGTCGGTGTCGTAGCCTTCGGTGGCGTCGGCCTTCGGCTGGAGATTCTCAATCCAGCCGTTCGCCGCCCACATCTCGGTTTCATAGTTGGAAATCATGACGACGTCGAATTCGCCGCCGCCGGTGGCCACCGAGGCGGTGATTTTGGCTCGGGCCTCATTCTCCGGCAGCGTCACAAACTTCACATTGACCCCGGGGTGCTTTGCCGTGAAATCGTCCTGCAGCGAGACGGCATCCTTCATCTGGGGGTTGGCCACGATGGCGACCACTATGGTGTCCTGGGCGGCGCCGGCGGGCGTGCAGCCACTCAGGACGAGCGCTGCAGCAGCTGCGGCCGCCAGCCAGATGGCCGCTCGTGTGCCTTTAGCGGGCCGGTGTGCGGCCTTGGCTCGGAATGGGGGGAACTTCATCGGTCACTCTCAATCTCGTTGCTCATTTGAGAACATGGTACTGCTCATTTGTTAAGTGACTCTAATCATATATACTCATTTGAGCAACATAAGTCGCTCAATTGTTTCTATTGAGGTCAGTCGAGGAAGGTGGGCCATGCTGGAAATACCGCATGAAGAGCTGCTTGCCAGCATTGGACAGGCGTACTATTTGGACGGCCAGTCCAAGGTGGAGATTGCCAACGAGCACGGCATTTCACGGTTTCAAGTGGCACGCCTCCTGGACGAAGCACGCGCCGCAGGGATAGTGCACATAGAAATTCGTCGTGCTGGCGCCCCTGCGGCCGTCGATGCCGCAGCGCTCGCCGCAACACTGGGACTGCACCGGGTGGTGGTGGTCAAGACTGTCGATGACGACTTCGCGCAGCGAGACAACCAAGCCCACGCCGTGGCCGATGAACTCATGGCAGAAGCCCGCCCCGGCATGACGGTGGGGATCTCCTGGTCGCGCACCCTTGACCTGGCTGCCCGGCATGTGAAGGAGCTGCCGCAATGCACCATTGTCCAGCTCGCCGGCGCCCTGCCCGTCCCGGGCGGAGGCAACCCGCTGGAAATCATCCAGCGGTTGGGACGTGTGGGCGGCGGGCAGACCTGGCCCATGTGGGCACCGCTTGTCGTGGACAGTGCGGCCACGGCATCGGGCCTGCGTCGACAGCCGGAAATTGCCGAGGCCATGAACAAGGCAGACGCGCTGGATCTGGCGGTCGTCGCCATCGGCGCCTGGGCCCCCAACCTCTCCACCGTCTGGGACCGGGTGGACAATGCCACCCGTCAGGACGGGATCGCCAAGGGAGCCGTGGCCGAATGCTCCGGGCGGCTGATTGCGGCCGACGGTTCGGCGGTGGCCGCAGAACTGGACGCCAGGATTATTTCCGTGACCGTCAAGCAGCTGCAGCGCACGCCGAAGGTCATTGCCGTGGCACAAGGTGAAGCCCGCGTCGACGCCGTGCGGGCCTGTCTTGCTGCCGGAATTGTTCACACGCTGGTGGTTGACGAGTCTCTCGCCTTGGCGTTGCAGGTTTCGACCGGTGGGCAAGGGGCCTTGGTATGAGCGCGGAGATAAGCGAGGACAGGGGAGCAGGCGCGGGGGCCGGCCAACTGGTGGTGGGCATTGATTCTTCCACGCAGTCCTGCAAGGTGGTGGCCGTCGATCTGGCCACCGGGATGCAAGTGGCGGCGGCTTCCGCAGCCCATCCCGATGGCACATCCATCGATCCGCGGCTGTGGACCGCGGCGCTGGCGAAAGCCTGGGCTGAGGCTGGGATTCCTGCCTTGGCTGACCGGGTTGCCGGTGTTGCCGTGGCCGCGCAGCAACACGGCATGGTGGCCGTGGACGACGACAATGAGCCCGTCCAGGACGCCCTCTTGTGGAATGACGTCCGCAGCGCCGAAGAGGCCAGCGGCATGGTTGCGGAGCTGGGCCCGCAGGCATGGATTGACACGGTCAATGTCCTCCCCGTGGCCTCGTTCACGCTGACAAAGCTGGCATGGCTGGCCGGCAACCGGCCGGAATTGGCCGCCCGAGTGAAAACCGTGGGGCTCCCGCACGACTGGCTGAACCTGCAACTAACGGGATCATGGTGCACCGACCGCAGTGATGCCTCGGGCACAGCCTACTTTGACCCGCTGAACAACGAATACCGGCATGAGCTGCTGGAGCAGTTCTTTGGCCGGATCCCCGAACTGCCGCCGGTCCTGGCGCCCAACGCCCCGGCCGGTGAACTGCTGCCGCGCTGGGGAGTGAGCGCCGCCGTCGTGGGTGCCGGCATGGGGGACAACGCTGGCGCCGCGCTGGGGCTGGAGCTGGCACCAGGAGAGATCGTGGTCTCGATTGGCACCTCCGGCACAGTCTTTGCCGTCTCGGAGCATCCCATCCATGACGTGTCCGGCCAGCTTGCCGGTTTTGCCGACGCCACGGGCAGGCACCTGCCGTTGCTGGCCATGATCAACTCAGCCCGCGTCATGGCTGCCGGCGCCCGGATGCTCAATGTGGACCTGGCCGAATTTAACCGGCTGGCGCTCGCCGCCGAGCCCGATGCCGGAGGCCTGACACTGCTGCCCTATCTTGACGGGGAACGCACCCCGAATCTGCCCGATGCCACGGGCACGCTGGTCGGGATGACCCGTGCCAACATGACACCGGAAAACATGGCCCGGGCTTCGGTGTTGGCCGTGTTGAACTCGCTGGCCGACGGGCTGGACGCACTGGCTGCTTTCGGGGTGCCCGTTGAGCGGGTGCTGCTCATTGGCGGCGGCTCGAAGTCGCGGGCGCTGCGCGAGGCGGCCGCCACGGTCTTGGGTGTGCCTGTGGATGTCCCCGAACCACGCGAATACGTTGCCCTCGGTGCCGCGCGGCAGGCTGCCTGGGCTGCGACGGGTGAGCTTCCGGTGTGGGGGCGCCGGATCGAGGAGTCCTTCACGCCCGACGGCGGATGGGGCGCAGCGGTGCGCGAGCGGTACGAAGCGGCCCGAAAGTCCGTGTACGGCGTGTAGCTTCCGGGCCCCCTGCGCCGACGGCGTGCCAAGGTAGCGA
>JBBSQT010000058.1:0-9654 GCA_038243775.1 Actinomycetales bacterium
TGGGCCGCCAGCGTCATGAAGGACAGCGGCGCGCCCTCATACACCTCGGCGACCACCATGGCCGGGGCATCCTTGTCGGCACCCGTCAGCCAGAGCGAGTTCTTGGAGTAAATCAGTGTGCGGTCGAGGTCGCAGGCAACAATCGGAAGCGCGCTCATACGTTGGGCACAGCCTTGCCGTCGGCGCCCACGGCGCTCTTGTCGAACGCCGGGTGGATCAGGCCCACGCAGCTGTACGGCAGGCCGGGCACTTCCTCCACAGGGGTGCCGCGCTGTTCGGCCAACAGCAGGACATGGGCGACGTCGGCCCTCGCCTCCGGATTGACCAGCACCCTCCACGGGACTCGGCGCAGCAAAACCCGGGTGGTTTCGCCAACGCCGGGCTTGACCAGGTTGACGTTGTTGATGCCGTACTCGGTGCTGATGCGCTCCACGGCCTCCCAGCCAACCCAGCTGGGTGCAGGAGCGGCGGCCCGATGATCCGCGGCGAGGCGTGCAACGTCGGGGCGGACCTGCTCAAAGTGGGCCGAGATGGCGTCCAGGAAGTCATTGGAAACGTCGCTGCCGGCCAGCTCGGAGTAGAACTTGGCCCCGTGGAAGTCATGCGGGTCAATGTGGTCCACGTTGAACACGGTGCGCGAGACCAGGCCGGACACGGTTGAATTCAGGCACGCCGAGGGGATCAGGAAATCCTCCCGGGTGCCGAACATGGAGACACAGTGCCCGGGATCTGCCAGGACCGCCAGGTCATTGGGGAATTGGGTGCCGTCACTGGCCGCGAAAGCATCCAGCGCCGCAGTGAGCTCACGCGAAATGGCGCCCTTGCCCGTCCAGCCGTCAACAAAAAGTATCTGGTCCGGATCAAAGGTGGCCGCCAAAAAACGCAGCGCCGTCTGGTCCATGCCCACCCCGCGCACAATGCTCATGGTGAAGTGCGGCAGGTCCAGGCCGTGGACCTGCGCAGCCCACCGGCGCATTAAAATGCCGATGGGGGTGCCCGCCCGTGCCAGCGAAACCAGCACCGGCCGCCCGTCACGGGCCTCAAGTGCCAGCTCGGTCACGACGCCCACGGCGGTGGCAATCCTTGCCCCGGCCCGCTCAACAGCCCCGGCGTACAGGGCCTGGTATTCGGGACTCGGGGAGTACTCCACGGGCAGCGATTCGGCGTAGTTCGCGGCCCCGGACTGGATGGCGCGCTCCCGCTCAGCGATGGGGGCCTCCAAGTGCAGGTGGCTCAGGTCCTTCAACAGCCAGCCAACCTCAGCGGCAGCATAGGAGCCAAACGTCGGCCCGGTCAGGGGCTTTGGCAATACAGGCTGGCTCATGGTGTGTCCTCTGTTTGCTTAGGTTTGGGCGTGGTTGGCAGAGGGGAGTCGGCCGGCAGCAAAACGACGACGGCGTCGTCGGCCGCGGTTGTCATGGCACGCGCCATCCCCAGCGGGGCAAGCTGGGGCACGGCGCTGCGCACAACATCGTGTCGGTCCGTCCCTGGTTCCGGAAACATCACCACGGTCCCCGGCCGCTGGCCCGAACCATTCAGGTTGTAGGCAAAGCGGACGCCCGGTCCGTCATTCGTGAGGTCGTGGCTGGCGAAAGCCAGGGCGCCGGCAATGGCGTAGTCGTCCCTGTCGACCGGGACGATGGGGGAGCGCGTGGTGGTGGAAAAACGCACGTCGTCCTCCGGCCGCAGCCCCTGGAGCGCATGTGCCACGGCCAGCGGCAGGAACATGTTTTCCTCGCAGCCCACCACCGCAATCGGCCCGCGGCAGGCGTGGGCCGCCAGATGCGCCGCGACCTGCCCGGCAACCGCGGTGATGGTGGCGGTGGACGGCGGGGCCGTGTTGCCAAAGCGGTCGCTGCGCACAGGCGTGACATCCGCCGCGGTGAGTTCAAGCATCGACAAACGTCCCGCCGGTGGCGCGGGGCTGCCGGCAGCTTTCCGCGGGTGCGCCTCCTTCTGCGGGAGCGATTCGATCAATGCTGCGGCACGGTCCAGGATGCCATCCCCAAGATCAACGGACCCCGTCCCCAGCGCCTTCACGGAGATGCGGCACCCGAGCTCCTCCTCCAAGGCCTCGAAGCGGGCCCGGTCCGCGGAGCTGCGCAGGTCAATCAGGGCGGCCACAACATACGCGTCATGGGCGACCAGGGCGTGCAGTTCGCGGATGGTGTTGATGACGGTTGAGCCGGTACTGAATTCGTCGTCGACCAGAACCACCGGCCCCGCACCGTCCAGCCAGTGCGGGTCGGTGGGCACCAGCTGGTGTGAGGTGGCGTGCGAATGCCCTTCCTCAAAGCCGGCGGCCGGGGCAAGTCCGGGTGTGGCTTGCCGGGTGGAATGGATGTAATAGGCGCCCAGCTGGTTCGCCACGAGCCGTCCCAGTCCCGTGGCGGTTTCCGCATAACCAA
The DNA here is from genome assembly GCA_038243775.1 of Actinomycetales bacterium. Classification (GTDB taxonomy): domain Bacteria; phylum Actinomycetota; class Actinomycetes; order Actinomycetales; family Micrococcaceae; genus Specibacter. Next base: position 2,409 of record JBBSQT010000058.1, read on the forward strand.
TCACGACGGCGTGCGGAACCTCCGTGCGCAGGGCCGCCACCTGGTGGCCGAGGGTGGCAATGCACTGCCGCCGCCGCCCAGGCTGGGCCTGCAGGACCGTTGCGAGCGTGCCTGCCGCCTGGTGCAAGCTGGCGGCAGGCACGGCGGAAGGGGGCTCCGCGGAAGGTGGACCGGCGTGCCGTTGGTGGGGGCCGGCGTCGGGCATCAGGAGCTCGCGGGCCACAAAGGCGCCCAACAGCCCGCCGGCAGCCATGACCAGGGCCGGCTCGGTGGGCACGTGCTTGGCCAGGACGGTGGAGACCAGCAGGTGGGCGCGCTTGGGATTGCGGCGCAGGGCCAGGCCCACGAGCGCCGCCACGTCCACGGCGCCGGACGGGTCGCTGTGGATGGACACGCCCAGCTGTTCGGCGACGAACGTCCCGCGCCACGGGGCGCTCATGCCATGCCCACTTCGAGGAGGTCCACGAAGGTGACGCTGGCGGCGGCAACACCAAAGGCGTCGGCGCGCAGCAAGGTCCTGCGGGCCCAGGTCTGGTGCGGTTTCATCTCGTTCATCTTGTTGCCGTAGGGCGAGGCTGCGGCGCCGCCGGTCACATTGCCGGCGATGGCGACGGCGTCGAGGTATTCCTCGTGGCTGACCACGCTCATGGCATGCACCAAGGCCACATGGGCGGGGTGGATGACGGTCTTGCCGAGCAGGCCGTTGGCCAGGTCGAGCTCGATTTCGCGGATGAGCGTGTCAAGGTTGGCGGTCATGATGCGCTGGCGCAGTTCCTTTTCCTGGGGCCCCACGAAAGGGGTGGCGCGCAGTTGCGGGCGCAGCACGCGTTCGGTGTTGGAGTAGTGCTCCCAGACGGGGCCGGAGATGACAAAGCCGCCATCGGGACGTCCCAGGATGTTGACGATGTCGCCAATCACGTTGGCCACCACGGTCACATCGTAGATGGTCAGGTCACGGGAGCGGCGCAGGCCGAAGGCGCTGGACATGTCCGTGGCGCCGATCCGGACGGAGAGGATGTCCTCGCGGTTGGCGTCGAGCAGGGTGTGGATGTTGGTTAGCGCGGCGGCACGGGTCACCACATGGATCACGGCCGGTGATTCCAGGATGGGCATGATGCGCAGGCGGCGGCGGCCATCCGTGCTTCCGTCCAGGCCCAGCTCGGACTGGACCAGGTGGAGGGCGTCAAGGAACGCCGCGGCGACCCCGGATTCGTTGTCGAACTTGGGGATGACGAAACCTGTCAGCACGCTCGTTGCCGCACCAGCCCGGCGCGCCACAGAGAGCAGCTGCCCAGGAGTGCGGACCCGGACAAACAGCAGGGGCAGGGGGTCGGGGGACCGCGCCAGTTCCAACAGCGCGGCGATGACATTTTCCTCCGCTGCGGGCACCTCGGCGTCGGCAATGGAATCCTCCAGGCACAGCACCATGGAAACACAGCCAAGATCGCGCTGCCGGATGACGTCCTTGACCAGATGGGGCCGGTTGGCCGGGGTGTACAGGGTCCCGCCCAGGGCCACCGCCAGCAGTTCAGGCGCGCTCTGTGCCGACAATTCCACGGGCATCCGGTGAAACAAGGCCGCGGATTGTGCAGAGGTCAGGGAACGAAAGTGTCGCATGGTCCCTTTCAGGCTGTCGCGGGGCTGGGTCTGGGGCTGCTTGGGCTGGGTTTGCTTGGACGGGGTCTGCTTGGGCTGGGTTTGCTTGGGCGGTGACTACGCACGTCACGTGCAGGCGGTGCTTCAGGGTGCTTCAGCGGGGGCGTGCCTCAGCGCCCGTAGTTAGACGCCGGCGCACTGTGGGTCATGGAAAAATCGAACTCCTGCCAGATCTGCAGGTCTGGCCAGTCGTGCGGGACGGGTTCGGCCCGCAGCTCCAGCACATTGCCCACCCTGTGCACCAGCAGCACCATTTGCGTCCCGTTCGCGGCCGGCGGCAGGGCAACGCTCCGGCCCGAAAAAAGCCGGACGCCCATGGCCGAGCTGCTGCGGTTGATGAAGATGGCGCGCCGCAACTGGCGCACGTGGCGCAGCGTTATCAACGCATCCTTGCCGTGGTAGCCCACCAAGGGGCGGTTTCCGGCCGTCATCACGGAGGTGCCGGCCTTATGCCCGTCAACAGTCTGGCCGCCGCATACCCGCCGCACACTTTCCCACGCGACGGCCGTGCTGCCGGTGACAACCAGCGTGCCAACCGCCGACTGCATGGGCGTCAGGCGCAACAGCCGCTCCACCAGGTTCAACTCGTACACGTCGGCAATCCCGGGGGCGGGGAAGAGCAGGCTGACCTCGTGGTCTTCCCGCCTGGACCTCTCCCGTTGCTCCGCCAGCTTCTTGGCCCGCCCGCCCAGGGACGACGCCGGGGCGCCGCGTCCCAGCACCAGGCCGCCGTGTTGCGTGGCGCCGGGTCGGGCAGAAGCCGGGGTGGTGGCCGGCGCCGCGGGGGTTGCGGAAGGTGCTGTGGTTGCCGTGGTTGCTGTGGGTGGCGCCACCGGGGCGGCGGACTGGTTTGGCTTGATCCGGCGCCGCAGGTAGCCGATGTCGGTGCGGATGGTCGTGTGATCGTTCACGGGATGGACCTACAGCGCAATTCCGAAGTCCTTGGCCACGCCGGCCAAGCCCGTGCTGTACCCCTGGCCAAGGGCCCGGAATTTCCAGTCACTGCGGTGTCTGTACAGTTCACCGAAGATCATGGCCGTGACCGAATCCAGCTGGTCCACATTCAGGTCAAAACGCACCAGTTCATTGTTGTTGGCCGTGGCCACCCGGATGTGGCTGCGCCGAACCGACGCGAAGGTTCCCTGGCCCCGGAATTCGGGGTCCACGTAGGCCAGGAAAATGATCTTGGTGACTTCCGCCGGAACCAGGTTCAACTGGACGTCAATTTGCTCCTGGTCGGCGTCGCCAATGAATGCCATGGACGAGTCCGCACTGACCAGCTGGTTGAAGAAGACCAGGTGGTCGTTGGAGAGCGCCTCACCGCTGGCGTCGCACATGAGCGCAAAGGGAACCAGCTCGGCCTGCGGGCCGTTGCTGGAAATGGAATCCCACCCCATGCCCACCACCACATGGTCAAGGCCGGGGTTCTCGGCGGTCAGGGCGGCATTGGCCCCCGCCATTAGTGTTGCCAAGGTTGGCCCTCCAAACGCAATGGATCTCTTTCTGCAACTGGTTGTTGCAATTGCAACGCAGCATCCTGGGCGGAGAACTTGTCCGCCAGGAAACGGCCATGGGTGGAGAGTTCCTCCACGGCACCGATGCGGATCTGGTTGAGCAGATCCGCCAGGGTTTGCTCCAAGGTGGCAAGCTGCTCCGCGAACATGAACGTGGCCGACGACTCTTCGTCGTGATGTGCCGGCGGGAGCGACAAATAGGCCTGCAACGGTGCCGGAACATAGCTGCAGATCATGGCGTTCAGCAGCACCCGCTGCTCGGTGGAGCAGCCCCGGACGCTGATGTCCATCACGGCATCACGCATCAGGTCGCCCAGCTGGCGCAGCTGGGACGTCAGCAGGGGCGGGAGGATGCTGCCCGAACGCCTCACGGCAGCCCGCAGGCTGTCCACGGCGGCACCCATCTGGGCTATTTCCGCTGCCACCGGGTCCACCGCCGGGCGCTCTGGCACCGGTGGTGTCGGTGAACCGCCAAACCTTCCCCCCACAAAACGGCCAATCATTGCACTTACCCTTGTTTCGTCGTCGGTCTTGCTGCCCTGACTATCTTGCTGCCCTAGCTATGCAGCGTGGTTTCTGAATTACCAGCCTAGTCGCGATCGGTCTGGCGGGAGCGCTCCAGGTACGGCTTTGCCTTGGCCAGTCCGTCCTCAAGCGCCAGGACAGTGCCTTCCATGTTCTTTGCGGCCGACGCGCGGAACGTGTCAATGGCGTCCATCGTCTGGAAGACGTTGTCGAACGCCTTTTGCAGCGTCTCAACACTCACGCCGGAACTGGCGGCCTGCTGGTGGATGCGCACCGTCTGGTCCTTGAGCATCTCTGAAGTCTTCAGGATCATGTTGTTCGTGGTGGTGTTGATGGCGTCGATTTGGTCCAGAACCATCTTCTGGTTGGCCAGCGCCTGTGCCACGATGACGGCGGTGCGCAGGGCCGAAATGGTGGTGGTGCGGGCCCTGTCAACACCCTTGATGAGCTCCAGGTTGTTCTTCCGGATCAGGTCCATGGCCAGGTAGCCCTGGACGGAGACGGCCAGCTGGGTCAGGATGTCCTGGTGGCGCTGGCGGATGGGGAAGAGCACGTCGGCTTCAAGCTTCTGGGCCTGCTCAATCTGGCCCGAGGCGCGGGTGGCGTCGATCTTTTCAACGCAGGCGGTGTCCAGTGCCTTCGCGAACACGGCGTACTCGCTCAAGCTCTGCATGGTTTCCCACAGCTTGACCTTCTCCCCGGCGAGCGAGGCGTTGTCCTTGAGGAGTTCGTCCTGTCCGGCCATGAGGGATTTGATGATCGCGTCCAGCTGGGTCTGCGCAGATTCGTACTTCTGGAAGTACTTGGCCATCTTGTTCCCGCCGGGGATGAAGCCCAGGATCTTCCGGCCCACGCTGAGGTCGGCGTTGTTCGGGGTGAGGTCCTCCACCGTGGTGCGCAGGTCGTTCAGGGTGCCGGCAACCTGGGTCTGGGCGCTGTTGCCGCTCTTCTTGGCGCCGGCCACCGATGTGCTGGAGCGTTCCAACATGCGGCTGGAAGCATCTGAGGATGAGGTCATCTCGTGGCCGCCCAGCTTGGAAATACCGTCCACCTTGGTGGTGAACTCGGGGCTGCGGGCGTCAAAGGTGGCGATCTCGGCGATGAAGTCCTTGGCCTGGCGGCTGATTTCTGCCTGGCGTTCCACCGGGACCGGCACCATGCCGGGGGCTTCTTCCGCCACCACAATTTCAGGGGCGTCCGGGGCCTTCAGAACAAGGGCTGATTCGGTTGCAGTGGGAGGGGTCAAGGGTAAAGTCATGGTCAGGTCCTTTTCCAGTAACTGGCGGAGGGGGGAACGGAAGGTGAAAGTAGGTGCGCAGGGAAGGGCGGGGATCAGCCCAGCGGGACACCGAAGTCGGCAACGATGCCGGCCAGCCCGGTGGCGTATCCCTGGCCAACGGCCTTGAACTTCCACTCGGATCCGTGGCGGTAAATTTCTGCGAACAGCATGGATGTCTCCGGCGCTGCGTCTTCGCTGAGGTCAAAGCGCACGATCTCCGCGTCATTGCCCTGGTTGACGACGCGGCAGTATGCCCCGCGCACCTGGCCGAAGTTCTGGCGGCGTTCCTCGGCCTGGTCGATGGAGACCACGACGACAACGCGCTCAACATCTGCGGCGACCTTGGCCAGGTCGATGAGAATCTGCTCGTCATCGCCGGCACCTTCGCCGGAGCGGTTGTCGCCCAGATGGGTGACGGAGCCGTCCTTGGCTGCGGGCTGGTTGTAGAAAATGAAGTCGTCCGCCGAGCGGACCTTGCCGTCGGCGGCGACAAGGAGGGCGGAAGCGTCCAGGTCAAAGGCCTCGCCGGAGGTGGTACGGGGGTCCCAGCCCAGGCCAACCACTGCCTTCTGCAGGCCCGGGTCGGTCTTGGTCAGAGAAAGGTTGTTGCCTTTTGCAAGTGTCAAGCCTGCCATGATTCTTTGTCCTTACAGTGGTTGGTTGAGGTGTGGAAAAGTGCCCAGTCGTGTGCGGGGTGCGGCCCCGCACACCACTGGACGTTACTGCTTTAGTCCAAGACGATGCCAAAGTCCGTGGCGATGCCGTGCAGGCCGTTTGCGTAGCCCTGCCCAACTGCGCGGAACTTCCACTCCGCGCCATGACGGTAAATCTCGGAGAACACCATGGTGGTCTCCGATGCCGCATCCTCGGAGAGATCGTAGCGAACAATCTCCTGGTCGTTGTCCTGATTGACCACGCGACAGTACGCGTCACGGACCTGGCCAAAATTCTGGCCGCGGGCATCTGCCTGGTCGATCGAGACAACAATGACCACGCGCTCGATGTCGGGGGAGACGGTGGCGAGGTCGATCACTATCTGCTCGTCGTCACCCTCGCCCTCACCGGTCCGGTTGTCACCCTGGTGCACAACCGAGCCGTCCTTGGAGGCGAGCTGGTTGTAAAAGATGAAATCGTCATTGTTGCGGACCTTGCCATTGGCGGTCACCAAAATCGCGGATGCATCCAGGTCGAACGCGGCGCCGCTGGTGGTGCGGGGATCCCAGCCCAAACCGACCATGGCCAGCTGCAGGCCGGGGTCGGCCTTGGTGAGGGAAAGGTTGCTGCCCTTGGAAAGTGTCAAAGATGCCATGAAAACCAAACTCCTAAATATACGAAGCGAGCTGACCGCTAAAACTTAACTGTTTACGACAAACGCTACAGACTAAATGCCGGGGACCAAACGTTACAGCGCGTTTGCTGCTGAAGGGATCAGATCCATTGCGGTGCGGCCATTGGCACGGTCGCCAATGGCGGTGAAGTTCCAGCCGGTTCCTTCGCGGGAAACCTTGGCCATGATCATGGCAGTGTGGGTGCCGGAATCGGTCAGCTGGAAGCGGGCCACCTCAGGGGAACCGGGGGTGGAATCATCGACCAGGCGGCAGAACGCATTCTCGACCAGGTCAAACGTCTGGCGGCTGTAACTGCTGATGACAAACACAATCTGGGCCACCGCCGGGGAGACGTTGGGCAGGTTGACCATGATGGTTTCATCGTCGCCCTCGCCCTCACCCGTCAGATTGTCGCCCGTGTGCTGGGTGGAGCCGTCCTTGCTGCGCAGCTGGTTGAAGAAGACGGTGTCGACGGCTTTTCCTGCAGCGTCGAAGAAAATGGCTGAAGCATCCAAATCGATTTCCGCTGCCTTCTTCAGGCCGCCGAACAACCCACGCTTGACCGGCGCTGCAGAGTCCCAGCCCAAGCCCATCCGCACCTGGGTGAGGGCTGCGCCGTCGTTCTTCTTCAGTGAAAGGGCCTGGCCCTTTTGCAAACTAAGTCCCATTACGTCTTGCTCCTTTTATATGTCGTGTAAGAAAAATGCTGGGGTGATCAGCCTACGAGCTGATCCTGTGAGGCAGTGTTGGCGGCGCGTTTGTTGCGCACCAGTGAGGAGATGAAGGCGGCGCCGATGAAGATGACGCCAATGACGCCGGTGACAACTTCGTTGACCTCGATGCTGATGGTCAACAGCAGGATGATGGCGAGGGCGCCGATGGCCCAGTGCGCGCCGTGGTCAAGGTATTCGTAATCGTCCAAGGTGCCTTCGCGGACCAGGAAA
>JBBSQT010000059.1:0-9448 GCA_038243775.1 Actinomycetales bacterium
GCTGTTCCGCCGCAACTCCCTCACCGGTGGCGTGGAAGTGCTGCCGCGGCACGGGTCCACGGTGTCCCTCAATGAAAGCCTGCATGCCAACTAAGGCAGCCCGCAACGGCCTCGGGCTGCTGATTTCCGTCCTGCTGTTGGGGGCCCTTCTTGCCGGCGGCAGTTTTTGGGCGGTGAGTTCATTCAAGAACGCTTTTAAGCCCCGGCTTTCCGTGGGGTGCACGGCGACTGTTGGCGATGCCAGTTATCGGCTTGCTGCGGACCAAACACAGAATGCGGCGCTGATTTCGGCCGTCGCCGTCCAACGCGGCATGCCGGCCAGGGCTGCCTCGATTGCGTTGGCCACGGGGATGCAGGAATCAAAGCTACGCAACATCGACTACGGGGATCTGGATTCGGTGGGTTTGTTCCAGCAGCGGCCGTCCCAGGATTGGGGCAGCGTGGAGCAGATCATGGACCCCGTGTATTCCACCAACGCGTTTTACGATGCCCTGGCGCAGGTGCCGAACTATGCGGAGCTGCCCATCAATGATGCGGCCCAGATTGTCCAGCGCTCAGGATTCCCGCACGCCTACGCCCAGCACGAACCGCTGTCCCGCGCCTTCGCCTCCGCACTGACCGGGCAGACGCCGCACGGGTTGAACTGCACCCTGCCGCCCGCCGCCGCGGGCAGCTCGCCGGAGGAGGTTATTGCGGCTGCCCAGATAGCTGCCGGCCCCCTTGAGGCAACGAGTACGACGGCGGAAAACGGCACCACCGTCCGCCTCGCCAGCACCGAGGCCCACGGCTGGTTGCTGGCACACTGGGCCTTGGCCAATGCGCAGCAATTCGGCATCGTCCAGGTCAGCCATGACGGCCAGCAGTGGGACAGGAACACAAACCAGGACGGCCACAACTCCGGCTGGCAGGCAGGCGGGGAAGCCGGGCCGTCCGACGTCGTCCTCCTGCTGGCCCCGGCCCCCGCCGCCAACTAGCACAACCCATTACTCACACCAGCAGTTCCACCACGGGTCGCACAAAGCTGCAGAAAACGTCCTGTTCATCCAGCAGGTGGGAGCTCATGATCAACCGGTTGGGCTCAATGAACCAGGCACGCTGTTCGGCCAGCGGCACCTCAACAATGGTCAGGGTAAAGTCCCTGGCGCTGCGCCCCAATTCCATTTCCCTGTTTTGCACCAGGTCTGCCAAAATCTTGTGTCCACCCAGGGTCTCCCTTTGGGCTGCCATGGCCGAGTACAGCTGTGCCTGCTCCCCTGCCCAGTCCAAAGCCGCGCCGTAATGGGCGTGGGCCACCCGCTGCAGTGCAGGCATGCCGGCGAGCTCAGGGAAACCCGGGGGTGTGAGGATTTGCACAGTGTCCGGAAAGTCCGCCAGCAAGCGGCTCCACCAGACCTCCCACTGATCACGCAGCGCGTCGTTGCCTCCCACCCCTGCCGTCAGCATGGAATGGTCCGCCGCCGTGACCAAGGGGGCCACATGCGACAGCGCCGGATCGCCTGCCCCGACCAGCCCGGCCACGTCGCGCAGATACAACGCCATCAGCATGGGAGTGCAGGTATCCATGGTGATTCGCCAGCCAGGCCCACCGGTATGATGCATCTTTCTCGCCTCCACCCGCTGCAATAATGTTGCAGCAATCACATAGCTAAGATTACTCTGAAGCGCTGCACAAGGCACCCAACAAGGACTCCCCGTCTCCGCAAGGTGCAGGAGCGTCGGTGAAAAACCCGCAATAGCTGACGCAGCGTCGGTGAAAAACCCGCAATAGCTGACGCAGCGTCTGTGAAAAAGCCCCGCTACGTGATGCAGCGTCTGTGAAAAAGCCCCGCTACGTGATGCAGCGTTTGGAGTCAGTGGCTGAGCAGGGCGGCCAGGTGGCGGCGCAGGGTGGCGCGGCCCTGCTCCGGTGCGGCCCACGCTGGCTGCAGCACCATGCGCAGGCTCAACCCGTCGAGCAGGGCAATGAGCCGCTCGGCCTCATCAATGGGCACCATGTCGGCAGTCGCCAGAGGGCTGTCCATGAGAGCCAAGAGCACCCGCCCCACGATGGCTCCAGTGGCCCGGTAATCGTCTTGCGCGGCCACCAGGAGACCATCATTGGTGCGGGCGTCGAGCATAAATTCCATGTGGACCACGGCATCCGCCCGCCGAGCCTCATCCAGTGGCAGCAGTTCCTCCAACACCACGGCGCATTTTTCCAACAGGTCATTGCGCGTTGCAGGCGCCTTGACCTGCTCAAGGCGCTCAAGACTGTCCAGTGCACGCAGGTGAATGCGTTCGGTATTGACCCAGAACGCAAATTCCATGAGCTCGGCCTGGTTGTCGAAATAATGCCGTACCGATCCGAGCACCAGGCCCGCTTCAGCAGCCACCGTACGTAGCGAGGCTTGTGTCAGTCCACGACTGGCAATTACTTGGAATACGGCGTCTGCGACCAGCTCTCGACGTTCGTCGGCATTTACAATTTTAGGCACACCTCTTTTTTAGCACAGATGTTTCATTCCGCCCCAACGGCGCAGTCAGAAGCGGCGGAAGGCCAGCTCGGCAAGTGCTGCGGCAGCACGTGGGACGGAGTCGTCAGCAAAGCTGGCCCGGGCGGAGTGGTTGGACGGTGCGGTGGCCGGATCGTCCGCCGTGCAGGACCCCAGCATGATGAAGGCCCCAGGCGCTTCGCTCAGCACACGGGAAAAGTCCTCGGAGCCGGAAATGGGAAACGGCATCTCCTTGAACTGGTCAGCACCGAACACCTCGGCGATAACTTCGTGCGCATAGGACTGTTCGCCGGCGTCGTTGACCGTCACCGGATAATCCGGTGCAACCTCGATTTCCACGGACAGGCCGTGGGCCTGGCCAATGCCGCGGAACAGGCGCATCATCTCGCCCAGCAGCCGCTCCTTGTGTTCGGGTGAGAACGTCCGCAGTGTCACGTCAAAGACCGCATTGTCCGGAATGATGTTCGCCTGCGTCCCGGCCGCAATGCGCCCCACCGTCGCCACAACGGGATCGAACACATTGAAGTGACGCGTGACCAGGGTTTGCATGGCGAGGACCATTTCGCAGGCCACCGGCACCGGGTCGAGGGTCAGGTGCGGCGTGGAGCCGTGACCACCCGCGCCCCGAACGGTGACAAAGATTTCATCACAACCAGCCATCAGCGGTCCGGGCCTGGAGTAGAAGACGCCGTTGGCATATTCGGCTGAAAATACGTGCAGACCAAAGGCGGCGTCAACGCGTCGGCCCGCGGCATCCAGGACGCCTTCTTCTATCATGATGCGGGCGCCGTCGTAGGCTTCCTCGCCCGGCTGGAACATGAACACCACGTCAGAGGCGAGCTCGTGCCGGCGTTCGTGCAGCAGCCGCAACGCCCCGTAGAGGGCTGAAGTGTGCACGTCGTGGCCGCAGGCGTGCATGACACCAGGCACCTCGGAGGCAAATTCCAGCCCAGTCTCTTCCGTGACAGGCAGGGCGTCCATGTCTCCGCGCAGCAGCACCACCGGACGGGGATCCGTTCCGGTTACCGGTTTTTCTCCGCGCAGCACCACGGTGACGGAGCTTTGGCGCACGCCCACGGTGATTTCCAGTCCGTCCAGTCCGTCCAACTGGGCCAGGACCATTGCTTGGGTTTGCGGCAGGTGCAGTCCGATCTCCGGGTGCCTGTGCAGTTGGTGGCGAAACTCAATGAGCTCCGGGCCCAGTTCAAGTGCCCGTTCGTGCAACGTTGCCAAGGCAGGTCCTTTCGAAGTGTTGTGCGGACGCTTTTTCACACCATGAGACCCATTTGACAGCCTTGCAGGCCAGCACACATGCTGATTGAACTCATTTTTACGGCATTTCGGCGTCACCGTTGCATCCCACTGTAAACGTTTAAGGAGAATTTTTCCCATGTCCACAAGACGAACAGTCTCCACCGCAGTCGCAGTCCTTTTTGTATGTTCCCTGGCATTGACCGGGTGCAACAACGCTGACACCGAGGCCGAAACTCTTAAACAGGGCGGCGCCACCTTCGACCTGTCAACCGTCCAGAAGGACGATGCGCTGGCCGCCCTGGTCCCGCAGGCCCTGCGCGACAAGGGCAAGCTCGTGGTGGGTATGGACACCTCCTACGCTCCCGCTGAGTACCTGGGTGCGGACGGCCAGACCCCGATCGGCTACGATGTGGACCTGGTGAAGGCCGTTGGGGCTGTTCTGGGCTTGCAGGTTGACCCGCAGACTGCATCGTTCCCCAGCATTTTGCCGGCAATTGGCGCCAAGTACGATCTGAGCGCATCGTCATTCTTCATCACCAACGAACGCAAGAAATCCGCCAACTTTGTCAGCTACATTGCTGCCGGAACGCAATGGGGCGTGCGGAAAGGCAACCCGTCCGGGTTTAGTTTGGACGACGCCTGCGGGCGTACAGTTGCAGTCCAGACAGGTTCCTTCCAAGAGACCAAGGACCTGGTGGACAGGAACAAGGCCTGCGCCGAGGCGGGCAAACCGGAGATCAAGGTCATCAGCTTGAAGAACCAATCAGATGCCACCACCCGCCTGGTCACCGGCGGCGCCGACGCCATGGCAGCCGGATCCATCAGCACCGCCTACGCGGTCACCCAGACCGGCGGCGCGGTTGAAACCCTGGGCGAACCCTACGATGCCTCCCCCGTCGGCATGGCCGTCGCCCTGGACAACCCGGAGTTCGCCGACGTGGTGGCCAAAGCCCTGAACAAGCTGATGGCTGACGGCGCCTACAAGAAGATCCTGGACCAGTGGGGCGTGGGCAACATCGCCATCGACAAGGCCGAGGTCAACCCGGACGTCGTCAAATAGCCGGAGGAAAGCAGACGTACGCCGCGGCTCGCAAGGAATTAATTGCGAGCCGCGGCGTCTTTCTTTTTGTCCAAAAACAGCAGAACCAGCAGGGCAATCATGACGACCAGTGCGCCAATGAACCACGGCAGGAACACAGTCTTGCCAACCAGCAGCAGGACACCCAGAACAACAACGACAATGGGGAACGCCATGGAAAAGGTGTGAAGCAACAAGGTAGACATTCTCATAATTCGTACTTTCGTCCCGGGTATGGCAATTGAAAAGCAGCAGGCGGCTCTTCCGTGGAAAAGCCGCCTGCCGCCGTCGTACTTTGGAAAAGCAGGCTACCGCGAGGGGTACATGCGCTCCGGCTCGCCGGTGTACAGCTGGCGGGGACGGCCGATCTTGGTCTCCGGGTCCTTCATCATTTCACGCCACTGGGCAATCCAGCCCGGCAGGCGGCCAATGGCGAACAGGACAGTGAACATCTTTTCGGGGAAGCCCATGGCCTTGTAGATCAGGCCGGTGTAGAAGTCCACATTGGGGTATAGCTTGCGGGAAACGAAGTACTCGTCCGTCAAGGCAACCTCTTCCAGGCGCATGGCAATGTCGAGAAGTTCGTCGTTCCCGCCGAGCTTGGCCAGGATCTCGTGGGCCGTGGCCTTTACGATCGTGGCGCGGGGGTCGTAGTTCTTGTAGACGCGGTGCCCGAAGCCCATGAGCTTCACACCGTCTTCCTTGTTCTTCACGCGCTCGACGAACTTTTCGACCGGCTCGCCGCTGTCCTGGATCTGGCGCAGCATGTTCAGCACGGCCTCGTTCGCACCCCCGTGCAGCGGACCAAAGAGGGCGTTGATGCCGGCGGACACGGAGGCGAACATGTTCGCATTGGCCGAGCCAACCAGGCGCACGGTGGAGGTGGAGCAGTTCTGCTCGTGGTCTGCGTGCAGGATCAGCAGCAGGTCCAGGGCCTTGACCACCACCGGGTCCAGCTCGTAGGGCTCAGCCGGCAGGCCGAAGCTCAGGCGCAGGTAGTTCTCCACCAGGTTCATGGAGTTGTCCGGGTACAGCATGGGCTGGCCAATGGACTTCTTGTACGCGTAGGCGGCGAGGACCGGCATCTTGGCCATGAGGCGGATGGTGGCCATCTCGACCTGCTCGTCATCAAAAGGGTCCAGTGAGTCCTGGTAGAACGTGGACAGCGCCGAGACGGCGGAGGAGAGCACCGGCATGGGGTGCGCGTCGCGCGGGAAGCCGCCAAAGAAGCCCTTGAGGTCTTCGTGCAGCATGGTGTGGCGGCGGATGCGCTGGTCGAAGGCGTCCAGCTCTGCCGGTGTGGGCAGATTGCCGTAGATGAGCAGGAAGGAAACTTCCAGGAAGCTGGAGTGCTCGGCCAGTTCTTCGATGGGGTAGCCGCGGTAGCGCAGGATGCCCTTGTCGCCATCGATGAACGTGATGGCGGAGGAGGTGGCGGCGGTGTTGACGAACCCGGGGTCGTAGGCGACATTCCCGGTGGTCGTCAAGAGCTTGGAAACGTCATACCCAGCGTTGCCTTCGACAGCTTCAAGTCGCGGAAGTTCAAGTTCTCCGCCGTCGTAGCGCAGTGTTGCGCTCGTGGAATCAGTCATGGAGTCCCCTATCATGAGGTGGCCTTCAAAAGGCTTTGGTTAGTTCAATGCAAGGTCTCAACTGCTCGGCGGGACCGTGCGCGCATTCAAAGGTGTTGCGCAAGAAAACTTGAAACGGATGATGCGTCCGGCAGCTTAGACAGCCTACCTATGAAACTACCGCTTTAAGGACTCTCAGGGCTAATCCTAGACCGCCAAACCGGCTCCCCCGGCCCGCAAAACGCTACGCTTTTGCGCCGAGCCGCGCAACTGCGGCACAAATGCGTTCATCGCTGCCGGTCAGGGCCACCCGGATGAACCCGTTGCCGGCCTCACCGTAGAACGTGCCGGGGCCTGCCACGATGCCCAACCGGGCCAAACGGCCAATGGTGGTCCAGGTGTCTTCCCCGGCGGTGCACCACAGGTACAGGCCCGCTTCGGAATGGTGGATCGTGAGCCCGAAACCCTCCAAAGCGGCAACCAGCTGCTCCCGGCGGGCCCGGTACAGGTCTTTTTGCGCCTGCACGTGGCGGTCGTCGCCCAATGCCGCGCGCATGGCTTCCTGGACGGGATGCGGCACGATCATGCCGGCATGCTTGCGGCTGTTGACAAGGTTGGCCACCAGCGCCGAGTCACCCGCCACGAATGCGGCGCGGTAGCCCGCCAGGTTGGACTGCTTGCTCAACGAGTAAATCGCCAGCAGGCGCTCGTTTGAGCCGCCGGACACGCGCGGGTCAAGGACACTGGGCACGGCCTCGCCACCGCGCTGGACATCCCATTTCCCCCACCCCAGTTCTCCATAGCATTCGTCGGAAGCCACGACGGCGCCAATCTTCCGTGCCGCCGCCACGAGCGACGCCAGCTCATCCACCCCGCGCACAATGCCGGTGGGGTTGCCCGGCGAGTTGACCCAGACCAGCCGCACCCGGGCAAGCGTTCCGGCGTCGAGCCCGTCCAGGGAATCCGCGGCAACGCTGGTGGCACCGGCAAACACGGCGCCCATGTCGTAGGTGGGGTAGGCGACGGAGGGCCGCACCACCACGTCCCCGGCGCCCAGCCCCAGCAGCAACGGCAGCCAGGCCACCAGTTCCTTGGAACCGACCGTGGGCATGACATCGTCCGGGGAAAGTCCGGGCACGTTCCGGCGCCGGGCAAACCAGTCGACCACTGCCTGGCGCAGCGCCAAGGTGCCCTGCGTCGTGGGGTATCCCGGGGCATCGGCCGCAGCGACCAACGCGTCCTGGATCAGTGACGGGGTGGGGTCAACGGGCGTGCCGATGGACAAGTTCACCGCCCCGCCCGGGTGCTTGGCGGCCATGTCAAGGTAGGGCGCCAGCGCATCCCAGGGATAGTCGGGCAGGTGCAGGCCGAAGGGTTTGCCGGACGCTGGGGCAGCTGTCATGGGTGTGCGTCAGTCCTGGTTCTGCGGCGGGAGCGCAGCAATGATGGGGTGGTCGGTGTGGGTGTTGCCGACCTTGGCAGCACCTCCCGGGGAGCCCAGCACGTCGAAGAACTCAACGTTGGCCTTGTAGTATTCGGCCCATTCCTCCGGAGTGTCATCCTCGTAGTAAATGGCCTCAACGGGGCACACCGGTTCGCAGGCACCGCAGTCTACGCACTCGTCGGGGTGGATGTAGAGCGCGCGCTCACCTTCGTAGATACAGTCAACAGGGCATTCCTCAACACATGCCTTGTCCTTGACATCAACGCACGGCTGCGCAATTACGTATGTCACGACCCCAACCTTCCTTGCAATTCCTCATAGCCGGCACAATTCGCCACCGGCGCTCCCATTATCCCCCACCGCTGCCACCCCTGCACCTTAGCGAGACCTAGTATGAAGGGGTGAACAGTGCACTTGACCGACTCACCCAGCTTCCCTTGGGCACCCGCATGGTGGTCCGCTACCGGATTGACGGCGGATTGACCGACGCCCTGGGTGAGCTCATCTCCCGGAGCCCGCTGGGCGTCACCGTTGAAACCCGCACCGGCCCGGTCACCATCAGGTACGACGACGTCCAGCTCGCCAAGGCTGTTCCCCCGCCCCCGCCGCGCCGTGAAAGGCGCGTCCAGCCCTGATTCGGGCCGGACGGCGCAGGCACCCCGGCCCGAATCCGGCGCCGCTTAGTTGCGCTTGCGCTTGATTTTGCGCGTGCGCTTGACGCGCAGCAGGCGCCACACCAGCAAGGCCGTCACGGGTGTGGCGACCGCTATTCCGTAGAGCCAGACGACGCCCTGCCGGTTTCCTGTGATGAGACCCACAGACCCCAGCTGCAGCGACAGTGCGCCGGCTGTTGCATATGCGGCCGCACCACACCACACAACCACCCAGGCGCTCCTGCTCCACAGGCCAACAAAGGTTCCCACGGACACCAGCAGCAGCAGCGCCAGCGCGGAACCCCACGGGATGACGGACCCGCCAACGAAGAGGGCATGGCCGTGCAGTGAGGTGCCGAGCAGGCCGGAGCCAATGCCGGAGCCCAGTGCGGCGGCAATCTTCGCCCACCGCTGCGGTTTGGGGTGCAAGCGGGCCCTGACGTGCTGCGGCTGCCCCGGCTGCGGCTGCGCCGGCTGCGGCTCCCCACCGTCAGTCATCGAGCGATTTTTCCGGCCGCAGGGGCACGGCTGGACCGGCCTGATCGGCGTAGACAAAGGCAGGATCCAGAAGTGTAAATACCTCGACGGCGCTGATGGACTTCCAGACGCCATCAGAGAGGGCGTAGCGGCTTCCGTCCACGGTGATCTGGGTATGGTGGGCACCCATCGCCGCCGTCTTGGCTGCCACGTCACCCGAAACTGCAAGCCGGGGCGTGTCCGTCTCCGGGATCCGTTCCGGCCGGTCACTGACGATGGTGTACACGGCTGGCACCTTCCAGCCGGTAACGACCACAGCAGTGCCCTCCGACCCCACCCCGGCCGGTCCCGCACCGGCAGCCAGGCGGAGCGCAGACAGGGTAAGTTCATGCGTTCTTACATGGTCGGGGTGTCCATAGCCGCCGTCGGCCGCATAGGTGACCACCATGTCCGGGCGCAATTCCCGGACGGCGCGGGCC
>JBBSQT010000060.1:0-9431 GCA_038243775.1 Actinomycetales bacterium
GGCTGTTCCCCTGCCGCACCCAACGCGGCAACGTGTTGTTCGAGCGCCAAAGTGTTCGCCCACGCGGTTTGGCGGTGCTCTTCGGTTTTCGTCGGTCCGGTCTTGGGGTCATTCTTGCCTGACAACACTGTTCCCGTGCCAACGGCCATCACCGAGATGACGACCAGAAACAGCACGCCACGCAGCGTCGCCACAAGACGGTTGCGTTTCTTCTGGGGCCTCCCCGAAGGAGGCCCCACCGCACGGCTTGTCCCCACCGCGGCCGGCCGGCCGGTGGCTGCCGGCGCCAGGCTTCCCGCGGGCGCGGTTTCCTTGTCGGGTACGACGGCGCCGCCCGGCTTCTGCTCCGCCAGCCGCCTTTCGCGCCGTGACCGGGGCATGGATACCGATGTGGCGGTTTCACCTCCGGGCGCCACGTGCGCCGTGGTTGATTCTGCCGCTTCGGCCACGGCCTCGTCGATGAAAGAATCCGGCATCTCGGGCCCGGCCATCTCAACCTCGTCCATCTCAATATCGGCCATCTCAGTCTCGGCTGCCTCAACACCAGCCGCTGCAACGGGAGCCGGCATTGCCAATGCCCGCGCATCGCCCATCGAAGGTTCGATATCGCCATCCAAGGCCTCGGCGGCAGGTGCCGGTTCGGACAGGGGTGCGGCCCCGGCGTCGTGCGTCCGGGGAAGAGCGGAAATTTTGGTGGGAATGATCATCCCGGCAGCATCCAGGACCAGGCGGGCAGGGGCCGCGGCACGCTGGGGGGAGCCGGAGGCGGCTGTCGAGCGGCGGGGGGCCTTGCGTGCAGACGTGGCGGGCGCCGCGATCGGCGCGTCGGCGGTGCCGCCCGTGTGAGGGTCGTCCATGTGAGGGTCGGCAGCGCGGGAACCGGCAGCGCGGGAATCGGCAGGCCCGGGTTGGTGGAGTGGATTGGTCACAACTGTTGATCTTCTCACGTGTGTCCGCGGCCCCGCACATTCCATGGTCAATGCGCCGGCGAACGGTGCAAAGATGCGTCCATACTCACACTGAAATCGTTCTGCGGGAGGTGTGGAAACTCGGTAGTCTGTATCTACAACATCATCAATAGGGAGGCGTGCGTTTTTATGACCAAGCCAGACAGGCCCGCAAAGGCCGCACGCTCAGGAAATTCGCCCTCGGCCTTGGACTCCAAAGCCGAGGCGCAGCGGATTCACACGCTCCTGGCCCCCACGGTGGCGGCAGCCGAATTGTTCCTGGAAGAAGTCAAGGTGCACTTCGCGGGCACCCATCGCACCGTCTCAGTTGTTGTGGACCTGCCCGAGGACAAGAGTGGCGGCGTGGGCCTTGATGCCATTTCCGCCATCGCCCGCCAACTCTCCGAGGTCATGGACGCCGACCCCAACGATGACGGCGGCGCCTACGATCTGGAAATCTCTTCCCCCGGAGCCACCCGGCCGCTGACCGAGCCGCGCCACTGGCGCCGGGCATTGGGGCGCATGGTCAAGGTCAATGCCTCCGACCGGGAGAACTTCATGGGACGCATCCTCGCCGTGGACGAAGACGGGGTGCTGTTCAAGCCCGAGCTTGCCGTCAAGAAGGGCATGAAGGCCAAGCAGGGCGAACCGGAAAAGATCTTGTTCACGGCAATCCGCCGTGGCGTTGTGGAATTGGAATTTGCTCGCCTGGATGAGGCAGAGCTTGATTTGGAATTTGAACCAACCGGCGGCGACGCGGTTGCTGGAGAGGGAAACTGACCATGGACATTGATATGAGCGCTCTGCGCGAGTTGGAGCGGCAGCGGGAAATCCCGTTGGACAAGCTCATTCCGACCATCGAGCAGGCACTGCTGATGGCCTACCACAAGTCCCCGGGCGCCCACGATGAGGCCCGTGCCGAGCTGGACCGCAAGACCGGCCACGTCACCATTTGGGCTGTTGAGATTGACGACGACGGCGCCCCCATCGGCGAGTTCGAGGACACCCCCAAGGGATTCGGGCGCATCGCCGCCAGCACTGCTCGGCAGATCATCCTCCAACGTCTGCGCGACGTTGAGGATGAGAACGTTGTCGGCGAATTCCGGGGCAAGGAAGGTGAGCTGGTCTCAGGGCAGATTCAGCAAGGCACCAACCGGAACATGATCCAGGTCGACCTGGGTGCTGTCGAAGGCGTGCTGCCGCCCAACGAGCAGGTCCCGGGCGAGAACTACAGCCACGGCAACCGCATCCGGACCTTTGTTGTGGAGGTGCACCGCGGGCTGAAGGGCCCCTCGATCACCCTGTCCCGCTCACACCCGGGCCTGGTGCGCAAACTCTTTGAAATGGAAGTTCCCGAGATCGCCGACAACACGGTGGAGATCGTTGCCTTGGCCCGTGAAGCCGGCCACCGCACCAAGATGGCCGTCCAGGCCCACAAGGCCGGCGTCAACGCCAAGGGCTCCTGCATCGGTGAAATGGGTTCACGTGTCCGCGCGGTCATGACCGAACTCAACGACGAAAAGATCGACATCGTCGACTTCAACGAAGATCCGGCCGTTTTCATCGCCAACTCCCTCTCACCCTCGAAGGTGATTTCCGTCACCATCGTGGACGAGGCTGCCCGGTCAGCCCGCGTGGTTGTCCCCGATTATCAGCTGTCTTTGGCCATCGGCAAGGAAGGCCAGAATGCCCGGCTGGCCGCAAAGCTGACCGGCTGGCGGATCGACATCGTCTCCGACGCCGCGGCGGTTTAGGTCTGCGGTGTAGCCGCGCGGTAGAATAAGGAGAACCGGGCCTAAAATCGCCCTGACACCCAAATACCTGAAGGTGCAACACAGTTGGCAAAGAACGCAGCGGCGGCGCAGGAAGTTCAAGCGCATGCCGGAGCAGCCAAAGCCACCGGTGCTGTACGAACATGTATTGGATGCAGGAAGACGGCGGCCCGTGACCAGCTCATACGGCTAGTCAGGTCAACCGGACCCTCTGCGCAAGCAGTCGTGAAAGTTGATGTGCAGGCCCGTATGCCGGGCCGGGGAGCATGGCTGCACCCCAAACCGGAATGTTGGCAACTGGCAATTAAACGCCGCGCCATTGGACGGGCCCTTCCGGGGGCCGCCGATGTCACGGACGTTCAGTTGTTCGCCCAGCAGGGCCTGCTCCAGCAGGTCCAGTAACACGAACCCAATTGTCCCTTTTGTGAAAGCGGGTCAGAAAACCGATGGAAACCCGATGAGTACCCAGCGATGAGTGCCCAAAAATGAGCAATTTCATGTGCTCACACGCCGCCCATTCCGGCATGGAATGGTGCAGTAAGAATTAAACGGTTCGTACCTGTCCGGTGCGGACCGAGACAGGAGTAATGTGGCCAAGGCCCGCGTCCACGAGCTTGCAAAAGAGCTCGGTATCACCTCAAAAGAAGCATTGAGCAAGTTGCAGGAAATGGGCGAATTCGTTCGCTCTGCTTCCTCAACCATTGAGGCCCCCGTCGTAAGGAAACTTCGCGACGCATTCCCAACGGCAACAAAGACTGCCGAATCGGCTGCCCCGGCAGCCGCGCCCAAGGCAACTGCACCGAAGGTTGCCGCAAAGTCGGCAACCCCGGGCGCCGTGCCCGGCCCCAAGGCACCGACCCCGGCTGCCAAACCCGGCGCCAAGGCTGCTCCGGCACCTGCCGCTCCGGCTGCCCCCGAAGCCGCCGCACCTGCTGCGCCGGCTTCGACCCCGGCCGCTGCTGCGCCGGCCGCTCCCGCTGCGCCGGCCGCTGCTGCGCCGGCCGTTCCCGCTCCGGCCGCTCCTGCGGCAGAAGCTGCTGGGCCGAAGGCTGCAACCCCCGGAGCCCCGCGTCCCGGGAACAACCCCTTCGCCACCTCGCAGGGCATGCCCCGTTCCGGTGCACGCAATGATCGCCCGGACAACCGTGGCAGCGACAGCCGTGGTAGCGACAACCGTGGCGGCGACAATCGTGGCGGCGACAATCGTGGCGGCGACAATCGCGGCGGGGACAACCGTGGCGGCGACAACCGCGCACCGCGCCCGGGTGGCGCCGGTGGAGCTGGTGCACCCCGCCCCGGCAACAACCCCTTCGCCCCCTCGCAGGGAATGCCCCGTCCGGGCTCCCCGCGCAGCACCGAAGCCGGTGCCGCAGGCCCCCGGCCAGGTGGTCCCCGCCCGCCAGCAGGAGCACCCCGTCCGGGTGCCCCTCGTCCGGCCGGCGCCCCCGGTGCCGGTGGTCCCCGTCCAGGCGCTCCGCGTCTGGGTGGTCCCCGCCCCACTCCGGGCATGATGCCCAACCGCACCGAGCGCCCCGCCGCGCCCGGTCGCGCGAACGACCGCCCCGGTGCTCCGGGCCGTGGCCGTCCAGGTGCTCCCGGCGCAACGCCGGGAGGTGCACCGGGTGGTGCTCCCGCCGGTGGTGGCTTCGGCAAGGGTGGTCGCGGTCGCGGCGGTACCCAGGGCGCCTTCGGAAAGGGCGGCGCAGGCCGCGGCAAGCAGCGCAAGTCGAAGCGCGCGAAGCGCCAAGAGCTGGAGCAGATGAGTGCTCCTTCACTTGGTGGCGTGAGCGTACCCCGCGGCAATGGTGAGACTGTGGTGCGTTTGCGCCGTGGTGCCTCCATCACCGACTTCGCCGACAAGATTGAAGCCAACCCCGCAGCTCTTGTGACGGTTCTGTTCCACCTCGGTGAGATGGCAACCTCCACTCAGTCCTTGGACGAAGACACCTTTGCCCTGCTGGGCACTGAGTTGGGCTACAAGGTCCAGGTTGTTTCCCCCGAGGATGAAGAGCGCGAACTGCTCAGCAGCTTCGACATTGACTTCGACGCCGAGCTTGAAGCTGAAGGCGACGAAGAACTGGAGGCCCGTCCTCCAGTTGTCACCGTCATGGGTCACGTTGACCACGGTAAGACCCGCCTGCTGGATGCCATCCGCAAGTCGGACGTTGTTGCCGACGAGCACGGCGGCATCACCCAGCACATCGGTGCCTACCAGGTTGTTCACGAGCACGAAGGCAACGATCGCAGGATCACCTTCATTGACACTCCCGGTCACGAGGCGTTCACCGCCATGCGTGCCCGTGGTGCCAAGGTCACTGACATCGCCGTCCTGGTGGTTGCAGCAGACGACGGCGTCATGCCCCAGACAATTGAAGCGCTCAACCACGCCCAGGCAGCCAATGTGCCGATCGTTGTTGCCGTGAACAAGATCGACAAGGACACAGCCAACCCGGAGAAGATCCGCGGCCAGCTGACCGAGTACGGCCTGGTTCCCGAAGAATACGGTGGCGACACCATGTTCGTGGATGTTTCAGCACGCAACAACATCAACATCGAAGAGCTTCTCGAAGCCGTCCTGTTGACTGCAGATGCTGCCCTGGACATGCGCGCCAACCCGAACAAGGACGCTCGAGGCATCGCCATCGAAGCGAACCTGGACAAGGGCCGCGGTTCCGTGGCAACTGTCCTGGTCCAGTCCGGTACCTTGCACGTCGGTGACATCATTGTTGCCGGCACCGCGCACGGCCGTGTTCGTGCCATGTTTGACGAGAATGGCGACGCCATCTCCGAGGCAGGGCCCTCACGTCCGGTCCAGGTTCTGGGCCTGTCCAACGTTCCCCGCGCCGGCGACACCTTCTTCGCCACAGGTGATGAGCGCACGGCCCGCCAGATCGCTGAAAAGCGTGAGGCAGCCGACCGCAACGCGGCACTGGCCAAGCGTCGCAAGCGTGTCAGCCTGGAGGACTTCGACCAGGCCATCATCGAAGGCAAGGTTGCCAACCTCAACCTCATCCTCAAGGGTGACGTCTCCGGTGCCGTTGAAGCACTGGAAGACTCGTTGCTCAAGATCGATGTCGGGGACAGCGTGCAGCTGCGCGTCATCCACCGCGGTGTGGGTGCCATCACGCAGAATGACGTCAACCTGGCCACGGTGGACAACGCCATCATCATCGGCTTCAACGTCAAGCCGGCGGAGCGTGTTGCCGAACTGGCTGACCGTGAAGGCGTGGACATGCGCTTCTACTCGGTCATCTACGGCGCCATCGATGACATCGAGCTGGCACTGAAGGGCATGCTCAAGCCCGAGTACGAAGAGGTCCAGCTGGGTACCGCGGAAATCCGCGAAGTATTCCGCTCATCCAAGCACGGCAACATTGCAGGCTCCATTGTCCGCAGTGGCATCATCCGCCGCAACACGAAGGCACGTGTGCTTCGTGGCGGGAAGGTCGTTGGCGACAACCTCACGGTTGATTCGCTCAAGCGCTTCAAGGATGACGCAACCGAAGTCCGCACGGACTTCGAGTGTGGTATTGGCTTGGGGTCGTTCAACGACCTGCAGGCCGAGGACATCATCGAGACCTTCGAAATGCGCGAGAAGCCCCGCGCATAGCGTGTGGGTCCTGAAGCCGGTTGGGTGTCCCCTT
Source organism: Actinomycetales bacterium (assembly GCA_038243775.1). Taxonomy (GTDB): domain Bacteria; phylum Actinomycetota; class Actinomycetes; order Actinomycetales; family Micrococcaceae; genus Specibacter. Next base: position 6,364 of record JBBSQT010000060.1, read on the forward strand.
GGACGCCCGGCCGGCTTTGTATTCCCTAGGATGGTCACTGACCGTCCATAAGTCTTTCCAACATGAAGGAGAACATCATGGCTGATTCAGCCCGCGCGTCGAAGCTGGCGCAGCGCATCAAGGTTGTCGTGGCTGAAGGCCTTCGCTCCAAGGTCAAGGATCCCCGCGTCGAGGGCATCACCGTCACCGACGCCCGGGTCACCAACGACCTCCAGCATGCCACCATCTACTACACGGTTTTCGGCGACGAGACCGCCAGCTCCGAGGCGAAGATCGGCCTGGAGCGAGCCAAGGGTGTGCTCCGTGCCGAGGTTGGCAAGAACATCACCGTGCGCTTGACACCCACGCTCGAGTTCATCGCGGATGAAATCCCGGAGAACGCCTCCAACCTGGAAGCCCTGCTCCGTGTCGCCAAGGAGCGCGATGCGCAGTTGGCGGAGATCTCCGCCGGCGCCGAGTTCGCCGGCGAGGCTGACCCGTACAAGAAGGATGAGGACGAGGACGAGGCATAACGTCCCCCTGGACGGCCCAGTGCAGAAATGCCGCCGCTCCCGCATCTTGCCGCAGCTTTACCGGCGGCATCGTGCGGCAGCTGCGGCATTTCGCTTCTCCCAAGTACGACGGCGGCAGCCCACCTTTCCCACGAAAGGCGGATTGCCGCCGTCGTACTTTTTGGGACAAGGCGCTCACTGTGGTGTTCAATGGCACATAAGCACAGCGGGCCATGGGGGAAAGACCCCGGGCGCAGAATTGGAGTGGACACGGCATGGACGCATCGGATCTCATCTCTTTCGACTCGCTGCTCGGCGCCGGGGAAATCGCGGTGCGGGACAAGGTGCGCGCATTTGTGCAGGCGGAGATCAAACCCCATATTGCCGACTGGTATGAGCGGGCCTATTTTCCGCTTGAGCTTGTTCCGGAGCTGGCGAAGCTGGGCGTGTTGGGCATGCACCTGGACGGTTATGGCTGCGCGGGCGCAAGTGCTGTCGAGTACGGCCTGGCAGCGGCCGAGCTGGAGGCTGGCGATTCCGGCATCCGCACCTTCGTTTCGGTGCAGGGTTCGCTGGCGATGTCGGCCATCCACAAGTTTGGTTCCGAGGAGCAAAAACAGCAGTGGCTGCCAAAGCTGGCGGCGGGGGAGGCGATTGGCTGCTTCGGGCTGACCGAACCCACCGCCGGCTCAGACCCGGCCGCCATGGCCACCTTTGCCCGCCGCGATGGAACGGCCTGGGTGCTCAACGGCTCCAAGCGCTGGATTGGCCTGGCAAATGTGGCGGATGTGGCCATCATCTGGGCGCAGACCGAGGGGGGAGTGCGCGGCTTTCTGGTCCCCACAGGAACCCCGGGCTTCAGTGCTGTGCCCATCGGCGGCAAGCTCTCCATGCGTGCGTCCATCCAATGCGAGGTCACCATGGATGACGTCCGTCTCCCGGCCGATGCGCTGCTGCCGGGCGCGGAAGGGTTGAAGGGGCCGCTGTCCTGCCTGAATGAAGCCCGCTACGGCATTGCGTGGGGGGCCATGGGGGCTGCCCGCGACGCGTTCGAGGATGCCCTCGCGTACTCAAAGCAGCGGTTGCAGTTTGGCAGGCCCCTGGCGGGCTACCAGCTGACGCAACAAAAACTGGTGGACATGGCGCTTGAAATCAACAAGGGCTTCCTGCTGGCCCTGCATCTGGGCCGGCTGAAGGATGCGGGCACTCTGGCCCACCACCAAATCAGTGTGGGCAAGTTGAACAACTGCCGCGAAGCCATAGAAATCTGCCGGCAAGCTCGGACGATCCTTGGCGGCAATGGCATCACCTTGGACTATTCGCCGCTGCGCCATGCCAACAACTTGGAATCTGTGCGGACCTACGAAGGCACCGACGAGGTGCACACCCTGATTCTGGGCCAGAAGCTCACCGGCGAGTCCGCGTTCCATTAGGTCGCGTTCCGTTAAATCGTGTCCCATTAGGCCGCGTTCCGTTAAATCGTGTTCCGTTAGGTCGCGTGCTGCGGGGCCCGGTGCCGTCCGGCGCGGTGACAATGCCGATAATGTCGAGCATGCCGACAATGCCGCAGCTCCCGCAAAATGCCCCCGGTTGACTGGTGGCATTTTGCGGGAGCAACGGCATTTCTCGGTCTAGCCCTGCACGCCTGGGCCGGCTTGTGCCGACGCTGTTGCTGCGCCGACTACCGGATTCCCCACGTGAAGAGGCTGCCTCCAGTGTCCGCGAGTGCATTGGTCAGGGCGGCCAGGGTGTGGCCGCTGACTTCAACGTCGGACGCCATGGCAGCCGGCAGGATGTTTTTGACCCGGCCGTGCTTGATCACGCTGACGCCGTCGCCCATGAGCTGGGATACGTACACGTTGTTGTTGCGATCAACCGCTATCCCTGTCGGGGCGGCCAAGCCCTGCGCAAGCAGTTGGGTCTTCCCGCTCTGCAGATGGGTCCGATACGCCTTGCCCACGCCCAAGGATTCCCCGGGTACGCCGGGCAGGACGGTGTAGTAAAGCCACTGACCACTGACCTCAATATCAGTGGGCACCGCCTGGGCATAGTAGTTCAGGCCCAGCATGCACTCAGGAATTTCCATGCCCATTTGAGCTGCAACAGCAACCACTGCAGCATCAATCGTGATTGCTTCGGCGGGCAGCGCCTTGACGAGTTTCACCTTGCCGTTCTTGGCGACGTGCAGGATGGCGTTGGCGCCCGCGTCGCCAACATACACACCGTTGCCCACGGGGGCAGAGGAATAGGGGTGGGAGAAGACTTCACCCATCGACTGCAGGTAGGGTGCCCCGCTCAGGCACTCGGGTGTGGCGTCGCGGACACCGTAGACGGTGCCGCCGTCGGGGTTGTTGGCGCGCTCGAAGCCACTGAGGTCGGCCAGCTCCCGCGTGTTCCCGTGGTGGTCGATCTGCATGAGCCGGGCCGGCAGCAACTCGCCGCCCGGTTCGGGGCCGGCGCCTTGATCGTTGTTGAAGTAGTAGGTGGTCCCGTCCAGGTAGGAGACACCGGCGATTTCCTGCCCAGGGGCGCTGACCACGGTGGTCTTCACCCCCTTGGCGGAGATGCTGCTCAGGA
>JBBSQT010000061.1:0-9344 GCA_038243775.1 Actinomycetales bacterium
AGCGCTGAAGGCCGCCATGGATGCTGGCGTGGATGTCCGCGGCTATTTCCACTGGTCACTCATTGACAACTTCGAATGGGCTGTGGGCTTCTCCCAGCGTTTCGGCCTGATCCACATCGACTACGAAACCCAGAAGCGCACGCCAAAGGATTCCTACTACTGGTACCAGGCCCTGATCAAGGATGCCAAGGGCCGTTAGCCATCCCCAGACGCAGATGTTCGACGGCGGCGCGAGCACTCTCGTGCTCGCACCTCGGGAGGGCGACCGGTCTGCCGTGGCCTGACGCTGGCCTGACGTTGCGCTGCCACTGCAACACTTGGCAAAGTCTCTCCTGCGGCACGGCCGTCATGTCTCCCCACTTGCGGAATGCCTGCCGTGGCGAGAAGCTGAAATTGCTAGAAAAAATGAACTCATGACGAGTCCCACTTGGAAGAAGCACCCATCATGGCCACTGAGCGCCTGAACATCGTTGAGATCGATCCCCAAGCCTACAATTCCATGTACGCCATGGAAAAGTACATCCACAGCGGCTCACTCGGTGAGGACCTGCTGGGACTGGTAAAAATCCGTGCTTCACAAATCAACGGATGCGCGTACTGCCTTGACATGCACTGCCGTGAAGCCCGCGAGGCAGGGGTGGACAACCGCCGCCTCGATGTTCTGGCCGGTTGGCGTGAGGCGAAGTCGTTGTTCAGCGAGCGTGAGCAGGCCGCCATTGCGCTGACTGAAGCGCTCACCTTGATCAGCGACGGCGGCGTGCCTGACGATGTCTGGGCCGACGCAGCCCGGCAGTTCCCGGACAAGGACATGCCCATGCTGCTGATGGCCATCTCCGCCATCAATGTCTGGAACAGGCTGGCAGTGGCAACCCATCAGGCCCTGCCGACACAGCCCGACTGACATTCGTCCGACCACGGGCACCATTGTCCCGGATACAGTCTGCGCCTGACCGTGGGCGCCCATCGGGGTCAGGGCGGCCACCATCCCCAGGCCGGCTTCGCGGTTGGCTGATTCTCACTCCAGCGCCGGCCAGCGCAGCGCACGGGCGGACGTCAGATGTGTGCTCGTTGCCTGGTGCGCCGTGGCGCACGGCCGCCTGTAGCCGTTAATCGGTGTCGCAACCATGTTCACCGCAGTGCTGACCGTCCTTGCAATCCGCAGGCAGGTGAACCAGCCATTTAATCTGGGACCGCTGGTGTTTGACCTCCTTGCGGGGGCCATGCATTGGAAGCCATGCTCGTTCGGACCAATACTGCATCTGTGCTGTCCACAAAGGACGCGGCGGCAGCACGGCTGGGGCTGGATTTGGTTCCCCTCCTCGGCGCAGAAGTCGCCGGTGGTCTTGCAGGCATGTCCGCCCACGGCCTTGGGCCCGCCATGATTACGCCGGGGACGGGCGCGGAGCTGTTCTTGGTGGAAGCGACCAACTAACCCACGTCACCCGGAGCCTCCCGGCAACGGTGGTGCAGTGGAAACATAGCGGTGGCCTGTGGGTGTGCGAATTTCCGTAGTAGGCAGGCCACCGTCCCGCCCGGAACCCCGCTCAAAGGACCAACCGGGGGCTTCCTTTTGCAAATTGCAGTCAGCACAGAGCCCCTGCCCGTTCTCTATGGAAGTTGGCCCGCCTGCGGCGTACGCCTTGATGTGATCGTACTGGCGAATCGGCGCATCGCAGTATGGTGTCTGGCAGCGCTGGTCCTGACACCTAATGAACTCCTTCATGCCTTCCGGAAAGAGCCTGGACCGTGAGTCCATGGCCATGAGCGCATTGTTCTCCGGATGGGTGAAGAGCCGCTTCAGCCACACTCGCGGCAATGCGCCATCGCCATCGCCATCGCCATCGCCAAGAATCATGTTCCGTGCCAGCGGAGCGGGAATTGGCTCGTACCCGACCAGAACCGCCGGATCATTCGCCCCACCGAACAGCGACCTGTCCGTCATGATCAATTCCAACGCGATATCCGCTTCATTGACGGTGGTGCACCGCGGCTCGCTGCCACTTCCAAAGTGCTGCGCACCGAATGCCCATGAAGTGTCCGTTGTATGCCCGGAACCCGATGCCGCATCGTGTGCGCCACTGGGTGACCCCGCTGGTGTGCCGTCAGCTGGTACTCCGCGGTGGTCACTCAACGTTCCGGCCCCTTCGTCGCAGGGGGCGTGCTGGATGAGCCGGTGCATCAGCGCGTCGGCCATGACCTGGCCCTTGCTTCGTTCGTCCCCGCGGGCTTTGGCACTGTCCGCGACCCTGGTCAATGTGGCAAGGATGCGAATGCCCTGCTTCAACGGGATCAGGGCGGTTAAGAACGTCATTCCGTCCGGGGCCGGGCGAAGGGAGACATAGCGGTCCCCCACAGCCTTCTCGTGGCGCTTGATAAACGCCTGAGGATCCAATTCATAGGCCGCCTTGCGGCTTGCAGCTGCCAGTTCCCTCGTACCCAGAAGGGCAGCCGCGTCCGGATCACCACAGATCAATTCGTCCACTTTGGCGCGATCTTCGAACGAAAGAAAAGCCGTCTCGCGGGCCACGATCGTGGCCCGGTATTCATTGATTTTCCCCAGAACCAGGGCGTTCATGGTGTGGGGCATCTCCCGCACCAGGACTTCGGCAAGTTCGGCCAGCTGCCGGCCACGGTGCGGAGATTCATGCCGCGCCAATGCCACCTGTTGGACGATGCCCCTGCCCAGCCTTTCCTGCGGCACCCCGGACCGTGCCTGATCCAGCCGCTGCCGCGCGACAAAGAGGGCCTGGGCCTGGGCCTGCGCAGCCGACAAAGCATTTTTTGCTTCCTCCATGACAGCAATGGCATCCACCAAGGACCCACCCACCACCCCGTCAACAGTTTCCTGGTCGAATCCGAGACCTGTGAGATTTGTGGCCATGCCACCCAGGGAGGTGACCACTGCGGTGGCCTCGGCGGCTCTCAATCCAGCCTTGGTGGCCGTCGCCTTCGAGGACGACGCCTGCTGTGCCAGATGTGCCAGTGCCTCCGAAGTGCGGGATTCACGAATGGCCCCTTCAAGTGCCTGTTCTGCGTTGGCTGCCCTGTTCCCGGCACGATGCGCGAGTTCATGGGCAAGCGCGGCATCAAGATTGGCCAAGACCACTGGATCGAAGAAATCGCCGCAGCGCCGGAGCGTTTCCATGCCCATCTGCACCAAACCTGCGGCCCTGGGATCTGACTCAGGGGCATCCGCCCCAGCAACAGGTGCTTCACCCGCCTGGGCAGCAACTCCGGCAGCGCCGCCACCGGCAGCAGCAACGGCGACCGGGGAACCGACAGGATTGCCGGCAGCACTGGCAGCCACGCTGCCTGCCGGGAAAGCACTGGGGCCCACGCCGCCGCGTTCGTCAAACCATTCCGGTGCTGCCATGCCGCTCACCTGCCTGAAAGTCCTGTTCCGGTGAAACCGGAGCAACTGGCGAATGTAAGAATTTCTGTACGGGTAACCCCTAACCACTTCGTACTTCCAGACTATGGCATGGCACTGACATTCAATGCAGCAAAGTCCCGCTGGTGAACACCCACCAACACAGCCCTCCCTGTGGAGGAATCAACCGCAAAAAATCCCTCAGGGTAGCAGTAATTTAAACCCGGCGTGGGACTTCACGAAGCCCAGCCGCCCATAGAAGCGATGCGCGTCGGTGCGTGAGTTGTCGCTGGTGAGCTGCACCAACGTGGCGCCGCGGCGCACGGCCTCGTCAACGGCCCAGCCCATCATTGCCGATCCCAGGCCGTTGCCCCGCAGTTCTCCCGCAACCCGAACAGCCTCAATCTGCATCCTCAACGCCCCTCCGCGGGCCAGCCCTGGAAGGAACGAGAGCTGCATGGTGGCCACCGCTGCCCCGGAGCCATCCTCAGCAACGCACAGCAAATGGGCAGGATCTGCATCAATCGCCGCAAAGGCCGCGAGATAGCCGGCCCGGCGCGCGGGGTCGGCGGAATCCACCTCCGCACGAAGCGGGTCGTTGGCCAGCAACTCAACGAGGGATCCGACGTCGGACTCCACCGCCCGCCGCAACAGGAAACTCCTGCCTGCGAGCGCGAAACTTGCCAAGGTCATGATCGGGTCCCTTCATCCTCACGCCGGCAGCAACTGATGCCAACACCACGACGATACCCACCATTTGCCACGGGCCAAGCACCTCCCCGGCGACCGCCCACCCAAGCACAATGGCAACCACGGGGCTGAGCAGCCCCAGGAAGGCCGCGGACCCGGCGGGGAGTTCGGCCAAGCCGCGGAACCAGCACCAGTAGGCCAGCGCCGTCCCCACCAGCGACAGGTAGAGATAGCCGCCCAGGTTGGGCACTGTCAACGGCTCGGCCGGCAAACCCTCATACACCAGAAGCGGGACGGCAAGGGTGGCGCCGCCCGCCAGCAACTGCCATGACGTGGTGGCCAGAGCGGGAATGGGCTGCCCCGTTCGGGATGTCGGCTGGCCCCAGTTCTTGGCCAGAACGGTTCCAACTGCCATGGACAGCGTGCCGCCGGCGGCAGCCGCGAGGCCAAGCGCGTCCAGCCGGGACCGGGACGCCAGCACGATGAGGGCCACCCCGAACACGCCGGCAGAGCCGGCCAGCAGCCGCTGCCAGGTCAGCCTCTCGTGCAGCAACCGGCTTGCAAGCAGCGCGACAAGCAGTGGCTGGGCCCCGCCCACAATGGCGGCAACTCCCCCGGGCAGCAGGTAGGCCGCCACGAACAGCATTGCAAAGAAAAACCCGATGTTCAGGACACCAAGAATCCACGACTTCCACCACCAGGAGCCGTCGGGCACACGCCTTGCCAACGCCAAAAGCACGATCCCCGCGGGCGCGGCACGCAGCACGACAGCCAGCAGCGGCCTCCCCTCCGGCAGGAACAGGGTCGTGGTGAGGTACGTCGTCCCCCACAGCAGGGGGGCAACGGCAGTGACCAAGATGATTTTTTTGCTAAGCACTTAGTTAATATAACTAAGTGCTTAGCGAATTGCTAGTATGGATCCATGCCGAGCCAACTAGATCGCATCCTCGCCCAATGGCGCGCCGAAATGCCCCACCTGGACGTCTCACCCATGGCTGTCATTGGCCGGCTCAGCCGTGCCGCAATGGCCGTCGAGAGCCGCCTCGCAACGAACTTCGCGGCCCAGGGGCTGGATTCCTCCACCTTTGACGTGCTGGCCACCCTCCTGCGCAGCGGCCGCCCCCACAGCCTCACGCCCGCGGCCTTGGCACGCGACGCCATGATCTCCACCAGCGCCGTGGCCCAACGCATCAACAAGCTTCAGGCCAGGGGTCTGGTCACCCGGACCGCCAATCCCGACGACGGACGGGGTACCTTGGTCTCGCTGACGCCGGCTGGCCGGGATCTCGTGACGGCCACACTGCCGGCCCACTTGGCCACGGAGCGCTCGATCACCGGAGCGCTTTCCAAGGGTGAACAGGCCCAGTTGGCGGCGCTGCTGGAGAAGATCACCGACGCAGCCGGTTGACGGTCGGGCTCACGGGGGACGGCCGGTTGATCCATGAGAGACTTTCCCGATGACCAAGCTGATAGCCCTCCTTGCCGTTCTGGTTGCCGTGGCGTGGGGCATCACAGCAACAGCTTCATGGATTGCGAAGAAGAAGGCACCGCTGGCGCTCGCCGGAGGGCGCACCCCGGCGATCCCCAGCCCCGGCGAAGAGGACAAGGCCATGATGGGGGCGCAACTGCGCACTGTTGGCGGGATCGTGTTCGCAGCCGTGATTTTTGCGGCGCTGTTCAGGGTGTCGATCGGATTGGCGGGGCAGGCCGGGATGGCAATCGCGCTGACCGCGGGGCTGTCGGCCAGCGGAGGGCTGTTCCTCTATTCGGCCCTGCCTGCCCGAAAGCAGCCTGCCTCCAACACAACAGCGCCCAACAAGGCAGCGCCCAACAAGGCAGCACCCAACACAACAGGGCAGCAACAGCCCGTCGTGTCCACCCGCGATGTCATCCTCCCAGGTGCAGCTCTGCTGGCGTTCTTTATTTTCCTGGCCGTGGCCGCACTTGCCCCCGTCCTTGAAAAAATCGATCTCGACGGCTCTCCCCTGGCCGTCGTTTCAGCCTTGTTCGCCGGTGCCACCGCCCTCGCCGTCCACCGCGTCAAAACCACGCTGTCCCTGCCCGATCCCCGCATGGCTGGCCTCGACCGAAAATGGCGCCAGCACACGGCACGCAACCTCCTGCTGTTCGCCGGCGGCGTGCTGCTGGCAGGGCTCGGCAGCACAGCCTTCATGATCGGCCTGGCCCTGCTCAACGGACTCAACGGACTCAGCGGACTCAACGGACTCAACGGAACGGCCGGAACAGTTGCCGCGCAGCCCGTCCCTTTCCTGGCCCCCGCCTGCGTTGCCGGAGGGGCGGCACTGGCCGCGGCCGGCGTCGTACTGATGGTGCTGGCGGCCAAGGGCACGCTCGGCATGCGCACCGCGGTGCGCAAAGGGGCGGAGCGCCCGATAACGGCATAAACTGGGTGGCACCATGACTTTGACTATCACCTACCCCGCCGCGCTCCCCGTCTCGGAACGCCGCGAGGACCTCATGGCCGCCATTGCCGCCAACCAGGTCACCATCATCGCCGGCGAGACAGGCTCCGGAAAAACCACCCAGATCCCCAAAATGTGCGTGGAACTGGGACTCGCGGAGAAGGGCCTGATCGGGCACACCCAGCCGCGCCGCCTCGCCGCCCGCACCGTGGCCGAGCGCATTGCGAGCGAACTCGGCGTCGAAATCGGGCAGGAGGTGGGCTTCCAGGTCCGTTTCACCGGCCATGTGGGCCCGGCCACCAAGATCAAGCTCATGACCGACGGCATCCTGCTCGCCGAAATCCAGCGCGACAGGCTCCTGCGCAAATACTCGGTCATCATCATTGACGAGGCCCACGAGCGTTCCCTGAACATTGACTTCATCCTGGGCTACCTGCGCCAAATTCTGCCCCAGCGCCCCGATTTGAAGGTCATCATCACCTCGGCCACGATCGACCCCGGGCGCTTCGCCGCACACTTCGCCTCCCCCGAGGGCCCGGCCCCCATCGTGGAGGTGTCGGGGCGCACCTTCCCCGTGGAAATCCGCTACCGCCCGCTTTCCGGTCCCGCCGCCGGGGAGGACGACGACGAACTTGACTCCCAGGCGGACCGCAAGCTTGACGGGGGCAACAGTGAGGAGGACCGTGACCCGCTGGACGCCGTGTGCGACGCGGTGGACGAGTTGTCCAAGGAGGCGCCCGGGGACATCCTGATCTTCTTCTCCGGCGAGCGGGAGATCCGCGACGCCGCCGACGCATTGCACGGCCGTGTTAAAACGAATCCGCGGCTGCGCGACGTCCAGATCTTGCCGCTGTACGCCCGGCTGTCCCTCGCCGAGCAGCACGCCGTGTTCACACCCGGCTCGCGGAAGCGCATTGTGCTGGCCACCAATGTTGCCGAAACCTCACTTACGGTTCCGGGCATCAAGTACGTGATTGACCCGGGCACGGCCCGCATCTCCCGGTACTCGCACAGGACCAAGGTCCAGCGCCTGCCGATCGAGCGGGTGTCGCAGGCCTCCGCGAACCAGCGCTCGGGCCGTTGCGGCCGCGTGTCCGACGGCATCTGCATCCGCCTTTACTCCGAGGAGGACTTCAACGCCCGCAGTGAGTTCACCGACCCCGAAATCCTGCGCACCAACCTGGCCGCGGTGATCCTCCAAATGACGGCCATGGGCGTGGCCAAGGGCCCCAAGGACGTGGAGAAGTTCCCGTTTGTGCAGCCGCCGGATTCCCGCGCCATCACCGACGGCGTGACGCTGCTGCGCGAGCTCGGCGCGGTGAATGCCCAAGGCGGGATCACCGGCGTCGGACGCCAGCTCTCCCAACTGCCGGTGGATCCGAGGCTGGGACGCATGATCGTGGAGGCGGCCAGGCGCGGCGTCGCGGCGGAGGTCATGGTGCTCGCCGCGGCCCTGACCATCCAGGATCCGCGCGAGAGGCCCACGGACAAGCAGCAGCTGGCGCAGGAGAAACACAAGCGTTTTGTGGACGAAAACTCGGACTTCACCGGCTTTTTGAACCTGTGGCGCTACATCAAGGAGAAGCAGAAGGAACTGTCCTCCAGCGCGTTCCGGCGCCTGTGCAAGGCCGAGTTCATCAACTATCTGCGCGTGCGCGAATGGCAGGATTTGTATGCCCAGCTCAAGGCGATGGGCAAATCTTTGGATATCAAGGTTTCCGGCCAGGACATTGACCCGGTGGCGAACCACGACGCCATCCACATGTCGCTGCTGACGGGTTTGCTGAGCCACATCGGCCTGTACGATGCGCGCAAGCGTGAATATGCCGGCGCGCGCGGGACCAAGTTCATGGTGTTCCCGGGCTCGGCGCTGTTTAAAAAGTCGCCGGACTGGGTCATGGCAGCCGAGCTGGTGGAGACGTCCCGGCTGTGGGCGCGCACGGCAGCGAAATTCGACCCGCTGTGGGCCGAGCAGGTGGCACCGGATTTGGTCAAGCGCACCTACAGCGAGCCGCACTGGTCCAAGAAAATGGGCTCGGTCATGGCGCATGAGAAGGTCACCCTCTACGGGGTGCCGATCGTGCCGGACCGCCGCATCCACTACGGGCGCATTGACCCTGAGCTGAGCCGTGAGCTGTTCATCCGCCATGCCCTGGTTGAGGGCGACTGGCACACCAACCACAAGTTCTTCCACAGGAACCAGGCCCTTTTGGCCGAGGTGGAGGAAATGGAAACCCGCATGCGCCGCCGCGACCTGCGCGTGGACGACGAGACGCTTTTCGAGTTTTACGACGAGCGTGTGGGTTCCGCGGTGGTCTCCGAGCGGCACTTCGACAAGTGGTGGAAGGAGGCGCGGCACGAGAACCCGGCGCTGCTGGACTTTGACGCGCACGTGGTCATGGCCGAGGAGCCGGAGCTCGATCCGGCAGCCTTCCCCAAGACCTGGGTGCAGGGCGAATTTGAGCTGCCCCTGAGCTACGAATTCCATCCCACCGCGCCGGGCGCCGCTCCCAACCCGTCCGACGGCGTGAGCGTCCAGGTGCCGCTGTTGTTCCTCAACCAGTTGCAGGAGTCCCAGTTCCGCTGGCAGATCCCGGGGCTGCGCGCGGAGTTGGTGGCGGCGCTGATCAAGTCGCTGCCCAAGGCCGTGCGCAAGAACTTCATTCCGGCGCCCGACGTCGGACGGCAGGCAGCAGCTGCCCTGGCCGAGGACTTCGATCCGTCCGCGGACGAGCTGGAGCCCTCACTTGAGCTGGCCCTGCGCCGGATCAAGGGCCACGTCATTCCGCCCGGGTCCTGGAACTGGGACGCCGTGCCCTCGCACCTGCGCATGACGTTCTCCGTCGTGGACAAGAACGGCC
>JBBSQT010000062.1:0-9330 GCA_038243775.1 Actinomycetales bacterium
CTCCGCCCGGACCGGGCCCCTCGCCCGGTAACCTTGTATCCATGACAACAAATGAAACACTGCGCACCGACGGCCGCAGCAACGACCAGCTCCGCGACATCACCATCACCCGCGGCTGGTCCAAGCAGGCCGAAGGGTCCGCCTTAATCGAATTCGGCAACACCAGGGTCCTGTGCACCGCCTCCCTGACCCCCGGCGTGCCGCGCTGGCTCAAGGGCGAAGGCACGGGCTGGGTCACGGCCGAATACGCCATGCTCCCGCGCGCCACGAACACCCGCAACTCCCGTGAATCCGTCAAGGGCAAGATCGGCGGCCGCACCCACGAGATCTCACGCTTGATCGGCCGCTCCCTGCGCTCCATCATCGACACCAAGGCCCTGGGCGAAAACACCATCGTCCTTGACTGCGATGTCCTGCAGGCCGACGGCGGCACCCGCACCGCCGCGATCACCGGCGCCTACGTGGCCCTCGCGGACGCCATCGCGTACGCCAAGGAAAACAAGCTGATCGCCAAGAACGCGCAGCCGCTTGTCGATTCCGTCTCCGCCATCTCCGTGGGCATCATCGACGGCGTCCCCATGCTGGACCTGCCCTACGTCGAGGATGTGCGCGCCGAGACCGACATGAACGTCGTCGTCACCGGTTCCGGCAAGTTCGTCGAGGTCCAGGGCACCGCGGAAGGCGCACCGTTCGACCGCGACGAGCTCAACCAGCTCCTGGACCTGGCCCTGATCGGCACCACCGAGCTGGCCCAGATCCAGCGCGAAACCCTCGCCGGCTGATGGCGCCCAAACTGATCCTGGCCACCCACAACCAGGGCAAGCTGCGCGAGTTGCGCGAGTTGCTCCGGGGCCAGGTTCCCGGGTTGGATGTTGACACGGACGTGCTCGACGCCGGAACGATCCAGGCGCCGGACGTCGCCGAAACAGGGGTCACGTTCGCGGAGAATGCGCGGCTGAAGGCCCACGCCGTGGCACAGTTCAGCGGCGTCCTGTCCATCGCCGACGACTCGGGCCTGTCTGTCGACGTGCTCGGGGGAGCGCCGGGGATCTTCTCGGCCCGCTGGGCCGGCAAACATGGGGATGATGCGGCAAACCTGAATCTGCTGCTGGCCCAGCTCTCCGATATCGGCCCGGAACACCGTGGCGCACGCTTTGTTTGCGCAGCGGCCTTGGCCAACCCGGACGGGACGCTGGATGTTGTGGAGGAGGGAACCCTCGACGGGACCCTGCTGCATGAACCCCGGGGCGAGGGCGGCTTCGGCTACGACCCCATCCTGCAACCAGTCGGTATGAGCGTCTCCTGCGCCGAGCTTTCCAGCGAGGACAAGAACGCCGTCAGCCACCGCGGCAACGCGTTCCGCGCCCTGGTGCCGCACATAGTGAAGGCACTCTCGGAGCGCCCCTGAGCGAGCGTTTCCCCGGTCGAGCTTGTTCCCGCGGCCCGAGCCGCGAACCGGAAGGCTCCATAAAACAAAGGCGGCCCCGAGCACAATGCCCGGGGCCGCCGTCGTACTTTAAACGTGCTTAGTCTTGTACGGCACCCTTCTTGCGGCTGGCGCTTAAGGCTTTCAAGAGCTCAATGCCGATCGGGATGACGGAGACGGCGACGATGCCGATGAAGATGATGTCGAGGTTGTCGCGCACCCAGGGGACGGTGTTGCCCAGGACGAAGCCCAGGTAGGTGACGCCGCCGGCCCACAGCACGGCACCGATGGCGTTGAAGAGCATGAACCTGCGCATGTCCATCTTGGCCACGCCAACAATGACGGGCACAAAGGTGCGCACGATCGGTACGAACCGGGCAAGGATCAGGGCCTTGCCGCCATGCTTTTCAAAGAACGCGTGGGCGGTGTCCACATGCTGCTTCTTGAAGAGCTTGGAATCCTGCTTGTTGAAGATGGCAGGACCGGCCTTGTTGCCGATGAAATACCCCAGCTGGTTGCCGATGAAACCGGAGACGATCAGCATGCCCATCAAGACGTAGATGTTCACAGGCATGCCGCCCGTGCTGACAAGCAGACCTGCCGTGAACAGCAGGGAGTCACCGGGCAGGAAGAAGCCAATGAGCAGCCCGGTCTCGGCAAAGATGATGGCACAAGCAATGATGACCACCCAGAACCCAAGGGCCGGGTGGTCCAACATGTTCATGGGGTCAAGCCAGTCGGGCAAGATGCCAAGGGCCGGAACGGCGCCGTGGCCCACGAGGGCGGGCAGGGCGGAGTTGGTCAAAGCAGTAAGTATCACCTTTCAAGGTTACGGCACTTCCCGGAATGCCGACGCCACCCATAGGTGGACATTCAAGGGTTGACACCGTCCTGAATGGTTAAACGGTTAATTACATGAGCAACCAACCGACGAAGCGATTTGCGGGGGCTGCCAGCCTGTAGCGGAGATCCTGCCGTGATTGATGTCAGCAGGCCGATCTTCCTCCAGATCGCGGAGATGATCGAGAACGACATCGGGGACGGCGTCCTTGTCGAAGAGGCCCAAGCGCCTTCAACGAATGAGTTTGCTGCTTTTCACCGGATCAACCCGGCCACCGCCGCCAAGGGCGTGAACCGGTTGGTTGATGACGGAATCCTCCATAAGAAACGGGGAATTGGCATGTTTGTCGCCACGGGCGCGCGGGTCACGCTGATTGGCCGGCGCCAAGAAGTCTTTTACGAACAATTTGTCCGCCCGGGAGCCATGAGGACTGCAAATTGGGGATCGACGGCGTGCAACTCGCCGCGATGCTGGCCCGCGAACCCGAACTTGCTGCACAGGTGGGAGCAGCACAGAACGCTCCGCCATCAAAAGAAGGTGCCCAGTGAGTACAACGGTTGTCAGCATGGGAAACGTGTCCAAGGCATACAGGATGTCATGGCCTCGGATGGGGTTAGCCTCAGCCTGGAGAGAGAAAAATTTACGGTCTCCTGGGCCGCAACGGCGCAGGGTTTCGCCACGTCGGGCGAGATCAGCTGAAACGCCGGATCAAGAAGCTCTCCCGTGGACAGCTCTCGGCCGCGGGTGTCATCATCGGCCTGGCCTCGAGGGCTGAACTGACCTTTATCGATGAACCCTACTTGGGCCTTGACGCCGTGGCCCACCAGCTCTTCTATGACAGGCTGCTGGCCGACTACGCCGAGTTTCCCCGCACAATAGTGCTGTCCTCGCATCTCATTGACGAGGTGGCGAACTTCCTTGAGCACGTCATCCTGATCGACAACGGCAAGATCATCCTCGACGAAGACGTCGAGAAAATCCGTGGCTCCGCTGTCAACATCGCCGGACCCAGTGCCCGCGTTGAATCCTTTGCCACTGGGCGCACGGTCTCCCACCGAGAAGGCAGTGGGGCGCTGCTCTCACTGACAGTCGAGGGCAAATTGAGTCAGCCGGAGCGCCAGGAGGCTGCAGAACTTGGCTTGGAAGTTGGCCCGGTCTCCTTGCAGCAGCTGGTCATCAGGGCGACCCTCGAGGCCGGTGCAACAAGTGGTATTGACAGGACCCGGAACGAGTCAGCAAAGGCAACAAAAAAACACCCGGATGGGAGCAGCACAATGAACCGCAGTGGGAGTTGCCCGAATGCAGCTCATTAGCAGATGGACCTTCCTGGGCATTCCAGCCCTCATTATCGGGGCCTCCTTCGTCTTCAGCCTGCTTATTTGGGCCATGATCTCGGATTCGGTAGGGACCAAATACTCCGGTGCCGGCCAGGCCGTCATGTGCTGATGTTCCTTTTCCTGGCGGGGTTTTGGGGTGCAACCGTGTACAAGAGGTGGCAGACAACCGCGCTGCTGGATTGTGGCACTCACCCTCCTCACGTTGGGGCCCCAGTCACCTTGGGACTCTTGGCCCTGGGACTCGCAGCACTGCTGGGTGTTGGCGCCTACCTGACCCTGCGCCAGGCCACGCCGTCGCAGCCTCGCGAATTAAGCCTGGCGAGACTCGGGTCTCGACAGGCTCGACCAGCGAGGAGCAGGCTCGACCAGCAAGGACGCCGGTGTCGGCGGCACGGGGTAGCCTTGTGGAGTGGCTTTGGACTTTACTGCAATCGATTTTGAAACCGCCAACGGATTTCGGGGCTCGCCCTGCTCCGTGGGTCTAACAAAGGTCCGCGGCGGGGTGATGGTCGATGAGGGGTACTGGCTCATGCGCCCGCCTGCCGGCCATGACCATTTTGACTCCCGCAACATCACCATCCACGGGATCACCCCTGATGACGTTGCCAGCGCACCCCGTTTCCGCGACGTGTTCGCCGAAGTGAATGCGTTCATCGGCGGAGACGCGCTGGTGGCCCACAATGCGGCCTTCGACATTGGCGTGATCCGCTCCGCCGCCGAGGTTTCTGGAATGCCGGCACCGGCCTTCGACTATGCCTGCACCGTGGTGCTTTCGCGCAAAAACTATGCGTTGCCGTCCTACTCGCTGCCGTTTGTGGCCGAGGCGGCCGGCGTGCCGCTGCTCAACCACCACGACGCCACCGAGGATGCCCGCGCCTGTGCAGGCATCATGGTGGATATTGCTGCCAAGCACAACGTGGAGTCGGTGCGGGACGTGTTCGCCTCGATGAAGCTGGCCATGCCACACATCGATGCGTACAACCCCGAAACTGACGAGATGTCCAAGGCGACCCGCTCGGCACTTGAAAAACTGGCCGAAATGAAGGCCAATCCGGCATCAGCCGGGGCACGCGGCGGCCGGTCAAGCTGGTCGACGGAAGGGCCCAACCCCGAACCGAACCGCCACGCGGACATCTCCCACCCTTTGTACGGGCAGACAGTTGTCTTCACCGGTGATCTGGCCGTGGGACGGCCCGAGGCGAAGGAACGGGCCGCCGGTCATGGCGCCCAGTGCGCCAGCAGCGTGACCTTGAAAACCACCGTCCTGGTGGTGGGCAGCGGGTTCGCGGCCACTGACTTGCGTAGCGGACGGCTCACCTCCAAGGCGGCACGCGTGCTTGAACTGCAGCGCCGGGGCCAGGGCATCGAGGTGCTTTCCGAGGGCGAGTTCATGCAAATGGTGGGTTAGGAACCGCTCTCGGCTCTGGCGATCATGAAACGCGGCGCCTAGGCTCAAACACATGGCCCATCCGCGCATGTACGACGAAGACGATCCCTTCCTGCGCAAGATCCGGAAGCTGTGTCTCGCGTTTCCCGAGTCGCTTGAAAAGGAAACCTTCGGGCGTCCCACCTTTAGGTGCGGGCGGATTTTCGCCTACTACGGGCAGGGCCAGCGCGCCGGCCCGCGGGAGCACTCCGTGGCGATCCTGCCAGAAGAAGGCGAACGGGACGCGTTGCTGGCTGATGGTCGTTTCTACGTGCCGTCCTACATAGGCGCCTACGGTTGGTTGGGTCTGGACCTCGAAGCCGGCGCGCCCGACTGGCAGGAAATTGCTGAGCTGCTGGATGGCTCCTATCGCCGCATTGCCCCGCCCCGTTGCCTTGAGGCGATCGAGCGGGACGGGTCCCCGGCCACCCGCCGGTCCTGAATTACTCCCCGGTCGTCAGCTTGATGAATTCTGCGCCCAGGTGGCGGATGAGCTGGGGTGCCTCACACAGTGTCAACCACGACGGCGGCAGGGCGGCCTCCCCGTGGAACGCGCCCAGGATGTTCCCGGCGATGGACGCCGTGGAATCGCTGTCCCCGCTGTGGTTGGCGGCCAGGCGGATGGCTTCCAGGAAGTGCTCCACGGGCGTCGCCGCCGCCGCCTCGGTGGCCAACACGGCATACACGGCAACGGCGAGGGCCTCCTCAGCCACCCAGCCCAACCCCAGCGCATCGGTGAGGGAATCCCCTGACAGCAGGCCGCCGTCGTGCGCGGGCGTGGCAGCGGAAAGGGCAAGGGCCGCATCGAGGCGGGCCATGAGCTCGGCATCGGCGGAGGGCTCGGCGGCGGCACGGTCCCGGGCGGACTCGGCGGCCGCGCGCAGGGACAGTCCGCCGATGACCAGCTGCTGGATGAGCCAGGCGAAGGCGCCGGAGGACTGGCGGGCGGCGGGGTGCCCGTGGGTGAGGGACGCGGCGTCGGAACTCATTTTGTAGATGGTTTCCGCAGCAATGTTGGGCAGCAGGCCGTACGGGGCGGAGCGCATGACGGTGCCGCAGCCTTTTGAGTTGAGGTTGACGGGGCGTGCCACGGTGCCCATCTGACCCGTGGCCAACCCGGTCAGGCAGGCATTGCCGGGGTGGCGCTGGTGGTGGAGCACGCTCTGGGCGTCAATCCAGCGCGGGGACTGCTCGGGGGTGTGCTCCGGAACCGGCACGGCCTGGGTCTTGAGCCAGCGCAGGTAGGCGAGCCACTGGCAGGCGTTGACGTCGGCGCTGATGCCGCCATTGGCCCATTCCAGGACGTCCAGCAGCCCGTCCAGGGTGTAGAGGGTCATCTGGGTGTCGTCGGAAAAATGCGGGACCCCGTGCGACTGCGACAGGTCCAGCAGGAGCGAAGAACCGTACTTGGCCTTGATCTCCGCAAGTGAATCAAATTCCACCAGATAGCCGAAAGAATCACCGAGGGCGCCTCCCAGAAGGGTGCCCTGGACTCGGCTGGCAAAGTCGGCTGGGGGAGTGGTCGGTGCTGGAGTTGTCATGGTTCCAATTTACCGCGCCCGCGGGGTGCTGGGGGCGGCCGGGGAGCGCATGCACAGTAGACTCGTAGGCGTGGGACGCCGGCGTCCCACCACATCTTTGCGTCCCACCACATCTTTGCACTGCACCCGATCATGCAGCCACAGTCCTGCACCCACGAGGAGACCCATGCGCGAGCCCGCCTGGCGGCGGACCGGAAAAACTCCGGACTACCGATTTACGTTGGCCAATGAGCGCACCTTTCTGGCTTGGGTGCGCACGGCCCTGGCACTGCTGGCCGGCGCCGTGGCCATCGACCAGCTCGCACCGGAAATTGCGCCTCCGCTGATCCGCGTCATCCTGTGCATGGTGCTGGCCGGGATCGGGGCCGTCCTGGCCATTGTCAGCTACCGGCGCTGGGCACACCAGGAGCAGGCCATGCGCAACGATGTGGAACTCCCGCACTCCTGGCTCATGCTGGGGATGACCGTGATTGTTTCCGTCGCGGCCATCATCTTTGCCGTACTGATCCTGGTCAAGTCCTGACGTGTCCGCCGAAGCCTTTGTGCGGGACCCCGGGTTGCAGCCCGAACGCACGGCGCTGTCCTGGCGCCGCACCATCATGAGCGCCGTCGTGGCCGACCTTCTCATTTGGCGCGGCTGGTTCAACGCGTTTTCCACGGACGGCATCGATGCCCAGGTCATTGGCCTGGGCATCTGCGCCGCCATGGCGTGCCTGACCACCATCATCCTGGTACTCTGCGCCGTGGCCCGCATCCGCCTGCTGCACGCGGGGCTGGAACCGCTCGAGTCCAACGCCGACATTGGGCCCCCGGCTCTTATGTTACGCACAGCATCGGCCGCTATAGTTGCTCTGGCTGCCGCCACCGTGAGTGCGCTGGCGCTGGGAATGTAAGACCCTCCCGCAGGCGGCCACACCGTTATTGTTTCCTAGTTCGAAGGATCTTATCCCCCATGACTTCATCCGGAACGGCCACGGGCCCGGCGCAGGCCTACCCGCTCAGCACCCGCGTCGCCATTGAAGGTTTGGGCAGCTTTTTCATTGTCTTCGCCGGGCTTGGCACGGCACTTTTCAGCTCCGGCGGTTCCGGCTACACGGTGGGCTTCGCGTACGGCCTGGCCATGGTGGCTGCCATTGTTGCGTTCGGGCACGTCTCGAACGGCTTTTTCAACCCCGCCTTTTCACTGGGCATGGCGGTCGCCGGGCGGCTGAACTTCTCCGCCGCGCTGCTGTACATGGTGGCCCAGACCGTGGGCGCCGTGCTGGCCTCGGCGGTGTGGCTGGTCATGATGAAGGTCATGCCCTCCGGCGCAACCCCGGACATGCCCAAGCTCTTTGCCGCGCTGGCCAACGGCTTTGACGCGCACTCGCCCTCCCAGGTGCCCATGATCGGCGTCCTCATTGTGGAGCTCGTGGCGGCGGCCGTCCTCACCGCCCTGCTCCTGGGCGCCACCTCGGTGCGCAACAAGTCCACATTGGGCCCGGTGGCCGTGGGTCTGGCCTTCGCCGTCGCCGTGTCCATCACGATGCCGCTGACCAACGGTTCCCTCAACCCGGCCCGCGCCACCTCGGTCGTGTTCCTGGCCGAGTCCTGGGCCGCCGGGCAGCTGTGGCTGTTCTGGCTCGCGCCGCTCTTCGGCGCCGCCCTGGCCGCCGCGATCTACCGTTCCTTTGCCCCTTCCAAGGCCCTTCCGGAGGTGATGGACGACGACGTTGCCTCCCCGGAGTTCCTGGCGCCGGCACCCGCCGTGGTTGCGGAGGCCGAGGATGAGCCGGCAGCCGCCGCACCGGTTCCGGCGTCGAACACCACCGCCGGCAACGGCGCTGCAAAGGCAGGGCACACGGGCCGCGGCGTCGATGACGCCCAGGCCTTCTTCGACAGCCCCAAGAAGTAGCACCGCCAGCCAATCCCCGCGGCGGGGCAAGCGCGGGGCGATAGGGTGTTGGGATGCTGATCTTCTCCCTCCTGCTCCTTGCCGCATGCTCCATCGGGATCGCGGCGCTCAACCAGGCCTGCGCCACCGGGAAGATCAAGAAGAATGCACTGGTGGGCATCCGGACCATGAAAACCATGGTCAGCGAGGACACCTGGCGGGCCGGCCACGAGGCGGCGGTCCAGCCCCTGTGGGTCAGCGGCAGTGCGGCGGCCGCAATCTCGCTCGGGCTGCTGTTCCTTGATGCGCCCTCCACCCAGGTGGTCATGGCCCTGCTGGCCTGCGCGCTGCTGCTCATGGCCGTGGTGTACGGCGCCAAGGTGGCGAACGTGGCCGCCGCCGAGGTGCTCACGGCGGCGAAGCCGCGCCGCTGATTCCAGCCCGGGCCCATTCCTGTAAGCGACCATGCCTGTCAGCGGCCATTCCTGCATTGTCGGTGCCCTCCTATAGCGTTGTAGCCATGAAGCTACTCCACACCTCAGATTGGCATTTGGGCCGCTCCTTCCACGGCGTGGGCACGCTCGATGCCCAGCGGCGCTTTGCCAACCAGCTCCTGGACACCGTCGCCGCCGAGCAGGTCGACGTGGTGCTGGTCGCGGGGGATGTGTACGACCGCGCCCTGCCCGGCGTGGACGTGGTGAACCTCTTTGACGACATCCTGGCCAGGCTGAACCGGGCCGGTGTTCAGGTGGTCATCAGCAGCGGCAACCACGACTCCGCCACCCGCCTGGGGTTCGGCGGCCGGCTCCTGGAAAGCGCCGGCGTCCACCTGCGCACCCGCGTGGCGGACCTCGCGGTGCCCGTCCTGCTCCCGCTGGACGGTTCC